>JAQNCU010000147.1 GCA_029077775.1 Acidocella sp.
GGATGAAATGGATGCCTGTGGCGATGATGCCAGCCCACATGAGGCCGGACGCTACCAGCATGATAATGACCGCCTGCCCGACCGGGAGACGCTCATCAGACCGTGCCGCGCGGGCGAGGCTGGGGGCGGCCTGGGTGCGTGATGGGAGTGCCGCAAGACCTAATTGGTTGGTCAACTGAACAGGTTTGGTCATTTCGCCTCTGTAGAAATATGAGCTGAAAATATGAGCCTGGAAAGTCATGCTCGGGCCGTTAATCTTAGATAATCATTCTATGCGCGTACTGATCGATGTAAGCAAGATATATACATACACGTCATCTTAGCGTTACTCAAGTGTTATTCGCTTTTAAGTTGTCAGGGTTAGGTCGATCTCGGAATCTTGATATATTGTGCGGGTGCGAAGAGATTTAGTCGCCGCCCGCACGACCTTAAATTACCGCGTTGTTAGTTAATAAACGGTATAAAAAGCGCATTTCTGATTACCGATTTCTCATTAATTTCTACCTATACGGGTATTCAAGGCAGGGAATATCGGTTTTGGGCGTTTGTCCGGGATCGGGTAAAGGGATGGCCGGAGACATGACGAAAAATGAAAATGGGGAGACAATGATGGAACCGGTCAGTTATCATTCGCCACGGATTATGGAGATAGGCGGCGGGGCTGTGGCCCGGGTGGCAGCGGTTTTGGCGCGGCTGGGGTTGGCAAGGCCCTTGATCGTGACCGACCCGTTCATGGTCTCATCCGGGTTATTGGACCGCTTGACCGGCCCCCTGGCCGCGGCCGGGATATCGTTCGACGTGTTTTCAGACACCATCCCCGAGCCGACCGATATTGTGGTCGAAGAGGGTGTGCGTCGAATAAACCCGGATCATGATTGTTTGTTGGCGCTGGGCGGTGGGTCACCCATCGATACCGCCAAGGCGATGACGATCCTCGCGGCCGGTGGTGGCAAGATGCGCGACTATAAGGTGCCAATGATGGCCGATGCCGCGAAATTGCCGTTGATCGCGGTGCCTACCACCGCGGGGACAGGGTCTGAAGCGACGCGGTTCACCGTGATCACGGATGCCGAGCGTCATGAGAAAATGCTGATCGCCGGGCTGGGCGCGCTGCCGCTGGCCGCGATTGTGGATTATGAGCTGACATTATCGGTGCCCGCGCGGATCACGGCGGATACCGGCGTGGATAGTTTTACCCATGCGCTGGAGGCTTATGTCTCCCGCCGGGCGAATGCGGTCTCGGATGGTCTGGCGGTCTCGGCCATGGGGCTGATCGGGCCGAATTTGCGTTTGGTGTTTCACGAGCCGCAAAACAAAACGGCGCGGGCGGCGATGATGCTGGGGGCAACGCAGGCGGGGCTGGCGTTCTCAAACGCGTCGGTGGCGCTGGTGCATGGCATGTCGCGGCCAATTGGGGCGCATTTTCATGTGCCGCATGGCATGTCGAACGCGATGCTATTGCCCTGCGTGACCCGGTTCTCGTTATCATCGGCGCTGCCGCGCTACGCCCAGGCGGCGAGGTTGGCGGGGTTTGCAGAGCCGGGCGATGCCGACCAGGTGGCCGGGGCGAAGCTGCTGGCGGGATTGGAATCATTGAACCGGGAGCTGAATGTGCCGAGCCCGGCGACATTCGGCATCGATGAGCGCGCGTGGCACGAGGCGTTGCCGGTAATGGCGGCGCAGGCGCTGGCATCTGGCAGCCCGGCGCAGAACCCGCGCGCTCCCACCGAAGGCGAGATTATTGCGCTCTATGAGGGGATGTACGCTTAAACTTGTTTGCATCGGGGGCGGCGCGTTCTTACATCGGTGAAAGCGCCGGGGCTGTAATGGCCCTGGATGCCTGTAATACCAGGAGTTGCCTGTGATGAAGCTTCGCCCGACGAAAAATGGCCTGCCAGCGGAAACCCGCGAGGCGATGGTTGAGGTGCTGAATGCAAGACTGGCCGATACGCTCGATCTGGCGCTGGCAACGCGACATGCGCATTGGAATTGCAAGGGGATGAACTTTATCGCGGTGCACACGTTTCTGGCCGGGTTACGCGGCGACCTCGATGGCTATGCCGACGCCCTTGCCGGACGCGCGTTGCAACTGGGTGGCGCCGCGCTGGGCACGATACAGGCGGTTGAGGCGCAGAGCGCGCTGGATATGTATCCGGTTGAGATCCACACGGTGAAAGACCACTTACTGGCGCTGGTGGCACGATATGCGAGCCTGGCCAGCGCCGTACGCGCGAACATTAATGATGCCGATGAGGCCAGCGATGCGGGCACGGTCGATTTGTTAACTGATTATTTACGCGGGCTCGATAAGCAGGTGTGGAAGCTCGAAGCGCATCTGGGGGCGTGACGGCTCTAAAGCACAATTTTACAGGGCCCAAAATATATGGATCGGCAGAAAATTGGTATTGTTACGGGGCTGAATGCCGAAGCGCATTGGCTGCGCGGCACCGGGTTCATGGTGGAAGTGGGCGGTGGCACGCATGAGGGTGCCAAGCGCGCGGCAGAGGCGCTGATTGCTAACGGCGCGGAGGCGTTGATCAGTTTTGGTGTCGCCGGGGGGCTTTCGCCCGCGTTGCGGCCCGGCGCCGTATTGGTGCCCAAGGCGGTGATCGATGGCGGGCAGATTTTCAACTGCGATTATCTGCTGATGGAATTTTTGGGCGGCAGCACGGGGAAACCTATATTCGCGGCGATGCGCGTGGTCGAGACCGCAAGCGACAAGACATTGTTGTTCCAAAGCAAAAATGCCGATGCGGTTGATCTGGAATCAGGGGCGGTGGCACGCGCGGCGGCGCAGCGTGGCATTCCGTTTGCCGTATTGCGCGCCGTGGCGGACCCCGCGGAGAGCGATTTGCCGCCAGCGGTGGCGAACGCCATGACGTCGGACGGCCGGTTGAACCTCCCCGGGGTTTTAGGGTCCGTTCTGCGTCACCCGGGCCAGATAAAGGCGCTGATGCGGCTGGGCCAGGATGCCGCGTTGGCACGCAAGGCGTTGAGAACGCGGGTGGCGAGTTTAGCTTAAAGCTGGATGATCCATGATTGAATTGCGATGATCTAACCAAGGACCTGAAGTCGCCCCTAAATATACATTTCGAGAGCGATTCAGGATCTGGGCGGGCATTGATTACGAACGAAATAGAAACAAGTTTAAACGCAGATACCTGCCGGGTTATTCAGCCGCAAGCCGGGCGGCTTTGGCGGCGTGGATTTCCGCCATTTTGTGATCGACATGTTTGGAGAACACAAATTCCGCCTTGCGGGCTTTGTCGAGCGGGATGTCCTTTGCCATCGCGCCATCGGTTTTTATGCCGTTGATCGCGAGTGCCGCGAGCTTCCAGGGTTTTTTTACCGAATCGATGACCGCGCTGGCCTCGAACCCGGAATGGACCATGCAGTCTGAGCATTTTTCGTAATTACCGACACCGTATTTATCCCATTCGGTGGTATCCATCAGCTCCTTAAAGCTGCTGGCGTAGCCTTCGCCCAACAGGTAACAGGGCCGCTGCCAGCCGAACACGTTGCGGGTGGGGTTACCCCAAGGTGTGCAGGCATAGGATTGGTTGCCCGCGAGGAAATCCAGAAAAAGCGGGCTTTGCGTAAATTTCCACGTCACACCGCGTTTTTTGCTCGCCTGGCCGCGCTTGAAGATGGCGCGGAACAATTCCTTGGTGCGGGTACGGTTGAGGAAATGCTCCTGGTCGGGCGCACGCTCGTAGGCATAGCCCGGTGAGGTCATCACGCCCTCGACGCCCAAACCGGCCACGGTGTCAAAAAAGCTGGCGACGCGGTCGGGGTCCGCACCCTCGAACAGGGTGCAGTTGATGCTGGTGCGGAAGCCTTTGGATTTGGAGAGTTTAATCGCCTCGACCGCGCGTTCATACACCCCGTCCTGGTCCACGGATTTGTCGTGCATGTCCTTATCGCCGTCGAGATGGATGTCCCAGCAGAAGTTTTTATGCGGCTTATACTGGTCGATCTTTTTCTCAAGCAGCAGGGCATTGGTGCAGAGGATGACGAATTTGCCCATTTTGAGGTAGGCGTCGACGATCTGCGGCATTTCACGATGCAGCAAGGGCTCCCCGCCCGCGATGGCGATGATGGGTGCCGGGCATTCCCGCGCGGCGGCAATGGCGTCCGCAACCGAGAGGCGCTGGTTCAAAATCTCGGACGGGTAGTCGATCTTGCCGCAGCCCGAACAGGCGAGGTTGCAGCGGAATAAGGGTTCCAGCATCAGCACCATGGGATAGCGTTTTACGCCCATCAGGTGGTTTTTGAGGACATAGGCGCCGACTTTGACGGCCTGATTCATGGGAACCATGTGCTTGAAACCCTTTTTTAAGCGTCGGCCACTTCGGCCGGCAGTTTGAACTTTACGTCTTCCGGCGTGCCCGCCAGAAGTTCGATTTTGACGCGGCCGAATTGGCGCATCCCCTCGATCACGCCCTGGACCAGAACCTCCGGCGCTGAGGCACCGGCGGTGAGGCCGACCGAGCGCACGCCCTCAAACCACGAGGCTTGCAGATGGGCGGCATCGTCGATGAGGTAGCTGGGGCGGCCGAGTTCCGCGCCGATTTCCCGCAGGCGGTTAGAGTTCGAGCTGTTTTTGCTGCCCACGACCAAGATCAGGTCCACCAGTTCGGCCAGATGATGCACCGCCTCCTGGCGGTTCTGTGTGGCGTAGCAGATATCCCGCACATCCGGGCCGACAATGTTGGGGAAACGCTGTTGCAGGGCAGCGATGATGCCGCGCGTGTCATCGACCGAAAGCGTGGTCTGGGTGATGTATGAGAGCTTGTCTGGACGCTCAACCACCAAAGCGGCGGCGTCCTCGACGGTTTGCACGAGATAGACGGTGCCATCGATCTGGCCGATGGTGCCCTCCACTTCGGCATGTCCGGCATGGCCGATCAGCACGATCTCACGCCCCTGCCCGGCATAGCGGCGGCCCTCGGCGTGGACTTTGGCAACCAGCGGACAGGTGGCATCGATGACCGGCAAAGCGCGGGTTTTGGCGGCGTTTTCAACTTTGCGGGCAACGCCATGGGCAGAGAATACGGTCATTGCGCCCTCTGGCACCTCATCGAGTTCATCGACAAACACCGCGCCACGCGCGCGCAGATCCTCAACCACATGGCGGTTATGCACAATTTCATGCCGGACATAGATGGGCGGGCCGAACTTGACCAAAGCACGTTCGACAATATCGATCGCACGCTCGACTCCGGCACAGAAGCCGCGCGGTTGGGCGAGCACGACACGGAGCAATTTTTGAGGTTGGGAGCCATCCATAGAGATATTCCTGTTGCCAGTCTGTCACGCCGCCAGTCTTTCTGCTGTCAGCATTAAGTCAAAGCCTGCACAATCCGCAAGGATGGGTGCTAAGATTTAAAGCTACTGGACTCGCATTCGGTCACTATATATGTCGTTTTTTGGATGAGGCCATGCTGGCATTTGACTTCCCAGCCCCTTATGTGACGCTATCTCAAGTTATTTATTGGTGGTTATGGTAATCATGCGGCCACCGGGATTTTAGGTTCGAGTGAAGGATGAGACGGGTATGCGGCTAAAAACGGCGTCGGGTTATGGGGTGACAAAGTAATGCCGCCGCGCACACCCCTGCTGGACCGGGTTAAAATACCGGCCGATATGCGTAACCTGTCGGGCGAGCAACTGCG
Organism: Acidocella sp.; assembly: GCA_029077775.1. Taxonomy (GTDB): domain Bacteria; phylum Pseudomonadota; class Alphaproteobacteria; order Acetobacterales; family Acetobacteraceae; genus Acidocella. Next base: position 5,676 of record JAQNCU010000147.1, read on the forward strand.
GCAACTGGCCGATGAATTGCGTGCCGAGACCATCGACACCGTGTCGGTGACCGGCGGGCATCTGGGCTCGTCGCTGGGCGTGGTTGAACTGACGGTGGCGATCCATGCGGTGTTCGACACGCCCCGGGACAGGCTGATCTGGGATGTCGGGCACCAGACCTATCCGCATAAAATCCTCACCGGGCGGCGGGACCGGATCCGCACATTGCGCCAGCCGGGCGGGTTGTCGGGTTTTACCCGGCGCTCTGAGAGCGAATATGACCCGTTCGGCGCGGCGCATTCCAGCACCTCCATCTCCGCCGGGCTGGGCATGGCGGTGGCGCGGGATTTGAAACGGGCGCGCGACGCGCATGCGCCCGACCCGCATGTGATTGCCGTGATTGGCGACGGCGCGATGAGCGCCGGCATGGCGTACGAGGACATGAACAATGCCGGGGCACTGAAATCCCGCCTGATCGTCATTCTGAACGATAACGACATGTCGATTGCGCCGCCGGTGGGGGCGATGAGCGCCTACCTGACGCGGCTGCTATCCTCGCGCAAGTTTTTGAGCCTGCGCGACTTCGCCTCTCGCATGGCCAAGCATTTCCCGCTGGGGCTGGATAAGACCGCCAAACGCGCCGAGGAATATGTGCGCGGCATGCTGAATGGCGGCACGCTGTTCGAGGAGCTGGGGTTTTATTATGTGGGCCCGATCGACGGGCACAACCTGGACCATTTGCTGCCGGTGCTGCGCAATTTGCGCGACGCCGATTATCAGGGGCCGTTTCTGCTGCATGTGATCACGCAGAAGGGGCATGGCTACGCGCCGGCGGAAGCCTCGGCCGACAAATACCATGCGGTTAGTCGGTTCAATGTGGTGAATGGCGAGCAGGCCAAGGCACCACCCGGCCCGCCGAGCTATACGCGGGTATTCGCCGATAGTTTGATTGCCGCGGCCAAGACCGACCCGGCGATTGTGGCCGTGACCGCTGCCATGCCTTCCGGCACCGGGCTGGACCGGTTTGCGCGGGCTTTTCCCGACCGGTGCTTCGATGTGGGGATAGCCGAGCAGCATGCGGTGACGTTTGCCGCCGGGATGGCGACCGAGGGGCTGAAACCGTTCTGCGCGATTTATTCCACCTTTTTGCAGCGGGCCTACGACCAGGTGGTGCATGACGTAGCGATACAGAAGCTGCCGGTGCGCTTTGCCATGGACCGGGCCGGATTGGTGGGCGCCGATGGCGCGACCCATGCGGGCAGCTTCGACCTGGCCTTTCTGGGCTGCCTGCCGGGCATGGTGATCATGGCACCGTCGGATGAGGCGGAGCTGATGCATATGGTGGCGATGGCAGCGGCGATCGATGATGGGCCGAGCGCGCTACGCTACCCGCGCGGAGAGGGCACCGGCGTGAT
>JAQNCU010000148.1 GCA_029077775.1 Acidocella sp.
TTCCCGTCGCCACGGTTTTGACGGCGGCGGAATTGGGGCGGATTTTCGGCCGGGAGCAGGCTGTGCATGTGGTGATCATGCAGGGCAAGCTGGCCATAAAAATCCAAAATGAGGTTTTGCGGCTGTCAGGTGTTGCGGACAGGATTTTAAGCGGGCAGTAGTGCCCCATATTCCGGGGTAGATCCCGGCGAGGGTGTGATGTTGGGAGCGGGGCATTCGCGGATGGCCCCTTTCAGCGTGAATTGCACTTTTTGGATTGTTTGTTGAATGGACCGAATTAGGCATGAGTGACGGCAACGACCAGACTGAAACCAAAGGCCGACTTTCGCTGCGCCCGGCGGCGCGCACGGATGCGGGGCACACTGTCGATGCGGGGTCCGTGCGGCAGAGCTTCTCGCATGGGCGGTCGAAAGTGGTGCAGGTCGAGGTTCGCAAAAAGCGCGGTTTGCCGCCCGCTGCCGGCGCGGCCCCGGCGGCGCCCACGCCCACGCTGACGCTGAGAGCACCGGTCGCCGGTGCCCCTGCTCCGGCTGTGCTCGCGCCCGCCACGCCTCCCCCCGCCCCTGCCGCCATGCGCCCGCGCCCAGGCGTGGCGCCGCGTGCGTTGACCGAGGCTGAAATCGCCACGCGCCAACGTGTTCTCACCGAGCAGCGCGCCGCCGCATCGCGTGAATCTGAGCGCCGGGAGCAAGAGAAAATCTCGATCCTCTCTGCCGCCGAGGTGGCCCGCCGCCGCGAGGATGAGGCCCGGACAGAGGAGCCTGAAGCCAGGCAGGAGGTGCCGCCGCTGGCCGATGAGACCCCGCCCGCCGCCGAGGCAAATATCGCATTGCCAACCCAGCCTGTCGTGGCACGTCCGACGCCACAAGCCCCCCCGGCAACCACCCGCGAGACCCTGCAATTAAAGCCCGGCGGACGGCCCGGATCGCGCGCCGATGAGGAAGACGATGCCCCACGTGGCGTGCGGCGGCCCAGCATCGGGCCCGCGCCAAAACGCGGCGTGCCTGTCGTCGCCCCCAAAAAACTCGGTGATGACCGCCGCCGGGGTGCCAAAATTGACGTGCAGGCAGCCCTTGAGGGCGAGGATGAGAAGGTCCGCAGCCTGGCCTCGGTGCGCCGTCAGCGCGAGCGTGAACGCCGCCAGGCGGAGCTTGAACTGCTGCGCGCCGATGGCGTGAAAGTGGTGCGTGAAGTGATTTTGCCTGACACCATCACCGTGCAGGAACTCGCCAACCGTATGGCCGCGCGCGGCAACGAGGTTGTCAAAGCATTGATGAAAATGGGCGTGATGGCCTCGATCACGCAAGCGATCGACGCCGATACGGCGGAACTGGTGGTGAATGAGTTTGGTCACCGTGCCCGCCGGGTTTCTGATTCCGATGTCGAGATGGGTCTGGAGGGTGAAACAGACGCCGATGTTGCGCTGCGCCCCAGGCCGCCGGTTGTTACCATCATGGGCCATGTCGATCATGGTAAGACCAGCCTGCTCGATGCGCTGCGCCATACCAATGTCGCGGCTGGGGAGGCTGGGGGCATTACCCAGCATATCGGTGCCTACCAGGTGAAGCTGCCCTCGGGCGCGCAGATCACCTTCCTCGACACGCCGGGCCATGAGGCCTTCACCGCCATGCGCGCGCGCGGTGCCGGGGTGACCGACATCGTGGTGCTCGTGGTCGCCGCCGATGACGGCGTGATGCCGCAGACCATCGAGGCGATCAAACACGCACGCGCCGCCGCCGTGCCGCTGATTGTGGCCGTGAACAAAATCGACCGGCCAGGCGCGGATGCCAACCGGGTACGCCAGGAATTGCTGCAATACGAGGTCGTGGTCGAGGAAATGGGCGGCGAGACCCAGGATGTGGAAGTCTCGGCGCTGAAAAAACTGGGGCTGGACAAGTTGGAGGAAGCGATCTTGCTCCAGGCGGAGCTGCTGGAGTTGCGTGCCAACCCTGACCGCGCCGCCGAAGGGGCGGTGATCGAGAGCCGCCTGGACCGTGGGCGCGGGCCGGTTGCCACCGTTCTGGTACAAAAAGGCACCCTCTACCCAGGCGATATCGTGGTTGCCGGGGCGCAATGGGGCCGCGTGCGCGCCATGCAGGATGACAAGGGCAAGGCCGTGAAAGCGGCGACACCTTCCACCCCGGTTGAAATCCTTGGCCTGTCCGCCGCACCGGTGGCGGGCGAGCCTTTCGTGGTGGTGGAGAGCGATGTGCGGGCCCGCGAGATTGTGGAATACCGCGCGCTGAAACTGCGCGACCGCAGTGCTGCCGCCGCCACCGCCGGGCGTGGGACGATGGAGGAAATGCTGGCCCGTATTCAGGCCGGTGCCCAGAAAGAAGTGGCCGTGGTCGTCAAGGCCGATGTGCAGGGCTCGGCGGAGGCCATTGGGGTTACGGTGACCAAGGTTGGCAACGAGGAGGTGCGCGTGCGCGTGCTGTATTCCGGCGTTGGCCAGATCACCGAGAGCGATGTGCAACTGGCGAAAGCCTCGGACGCCATTGTCATCGGGTTTAATGTCAGGGCGAATGCCCAGGCGCGGGAACTGGCGCATCGCGACGGCGTGGATATCCGGTATTATTCGATCATCTACGAGGTTGCCGATGACATCGAAAAACTGGTGAAGGGCAAGCTGGCACCGGTACACCGCGAAAAATTCCTGGGCTATGCGGAAATCCGCCAGGTCTTCAACATCACCAAAACCGGCAAGGTTGCGGGCTGTTATTTCACCGAAGGGCTGGTCAAGCGCGGCGCGGGCGTGCGGTTATTGCGCGACAATGTGGTGATCCATCAGGGCGATCTCTCACAGCTCAAACGCTTCAAGGACGATGTGAAGGAAGTGGCGCGCGGCTATGAATGCGGGTTGTCCTTCGCCGGGTTCCAGGATCTGCGCGAGGGCGATGTGGTGGAATGCTATGAAACCGAGATCGTCGCTCCCTAAGGGAGCGCCAGAGGGTATTCTCCCTAAGGGAGCGCCAGAAGGTAAGCGCCCTAAGGGAGCGCCAGAAGGTAAGCGCCCTAAGGGAGCGCGGGAGGCACGGCTGCTGAAGGAAGGCCATGGCGGTGGGCGAAAATCCCGGCCAGCCGGGCCGAGCCAGAGGCAGCTTCGGGTCGGGGAGGAAATCCGTCATGCGCTGGCAGAGATCGTGCAGCGGACCGAGTTCCATGAGCCCTTGCTTGCCAAGGCGCATCTGACAATCTCCGAGGTGCGGATGTCCCCGGATTTGAAGCACGCGACCGTGTTCATCACCCAGCTTGGCAACAAGGATATCACGCCCTTGCTGCCCGCGTTGGCTCGGGTGGCACCTTTTTTGCGCGCGCAGATCGCGCCCCGGCTCGGGTTGCGGGTCACCCCGGCGATCAAGTTTTTGCCCGATGAGGCGCTGGAGGAAGCAACCCGGATCAACAAGCTGCTACACCGGCCGGAGGTAGCGCGGGATCTCGATCCTGATGGCAATTGAAAATAGCGCCCACCAGAGATGAAAACTGAAATCCTCACACGGACCGACCGGGACATCGCGCGCGCTGCGGCGTTTTTGGCGGCGGGGGCGCTGGTCGCTTTCGGCACTGAGACAGTATACGGCGTGGGTGCCGATGCGCGGAACGCTGAGGCCGTGGCAAAAATCTTTGCCGCCAAAGGCCGCCCGCATTTCAACCCGCTGATCTGCCATTACGCCAGCGCGGATGAGGCATTCGCGCATGTTCACGCCAACCCGGCGGCGGAGCGGCTGGCCGATTATTTCTGGCCAGGGCCACTGACCATGGTGCTGCCGCGCCGGGCGGATTGCCCGGTGGCTTTGCTGGCTGGTGCCGGGCTTGAGAGCCTGGCGGTGCGCGTGCCCGCCCACCCGGTGGCGGCAAAACTGCTGGCGGCGGTGGGCGGCGCCATCGCAGCACCCTCGGCCAATCGCTCAGGCGGCGTCAGCCCGACCAGCATTGTCCATGTACTGGCCGGGCTGGAGGGGCGGATCGCGGCGGTGATCGATTCCGGAATGTGCCGTGTGGGGCTTGAATCCACGGTGATCGATCTCACCGGCCCAGAGCCCTGTTTATTGCGCCCAGGCGGCGTGAACCTCGAAGCCTTGGAAGCCGCGATAGGGAGCGTACGTCACCCTATCGGGCATGAGCGCGCAACCGCCAACCGGACCCTGCGCTCGCCCGGGTTACTGGTGTCGCATTATGCGCCCAATCTGCCCGTACGGCTCAACGCCATCGATGTCGCGCCCAATGAGGCGTTGCTCGCTTTCGGGCGGGAATTACCGGGCGCGGGATTGGGGTTTCAGCTATCAGCCAGCGAAAACCTGAACGAGGCGGCAGCGCGTTTGTTCGAGGGCCTACACTGGCTTGATGACCACGCAAGAGGGCTGCTGCGGATCGCGGTGATGCCCGTGCCGGGATACGGGCTGGGCCTTGCCATCAACGACCGGCTGGCCAGGGCGGCCGCCCCACGCGGGGTTTCTGATCAATCAGAAACACCGTAGTTTTTTATGTTTGCGATTATGCCCGATCACGTTGTCCTTTCGGGTCAACGTGATCGGATCATGCGGTTATGATGCGGCGTTAAGCTGCCGCGGGTGTCGATAATTTTTTGGCAAGCGCCAGCGAAACAATCCCGAAAACCGCCGCGATAACGAATGAAATTGACAACACAATTAATGGGTTTGCAAACGTAAAACTGGTCAATACCGCAGGCGTTAGAATTCCCGGCGTTTGCAGCATATAGCCAAAGGCTGTCGCGTAACCGACAACTGTGGCCGGAATGGCGGGGAACAATTTGATGTTTGCAATCCAGGCAAGAAAACCTGTTGTTACGCCGACGACAATGCCGATCCACACCGGCGGTGTGAGGGCGGCACCGACAGAACCCAACGTATTTACGATGATCATCGCTGCGATCCAGGCAAGTATCAAACCTGCAATACCGCATATGACCAGATTTTTAAAAGCCTCGTTTGTGCCACCAATCGCGACGCCAGTCGCCGTGAAAATAAACACCGCCCAGATAAAATATACGTTGTGCAGGGGGCCCGCATAAAGATACGCCAACACCCCACCAATTATTGCTAAAACCAAACCAAGCGCATTTACGAAACTCATTTTCATTCCCCTGAATTTAAAAGTGATGATGGTTTAACCGATAATATTCCCGACAATTCTACAAGCCGCCGAATTTGAAAATTGCCATCGCTTCGAGTTCCGCCTGATGCTGGCTATATTTTTGGCTTCCCGTAGGTGTGATACCGTTTTGGAAATCCATGGCCTTATCGCCCAAGGTCGAAGATGCGAGATCATAGCGACCCTCCACCTTGAAATCGAGGTTGGGATTATACGAATACACGCCCGTCAGCGTGACTTCCTTGATATTATTGGACGACCTCGTGGGCCTGTATGTACTGAGCTGGATGTCTTCGGCACGCATTGACACGAGATATTGCGGCGCGATTTGGTAATTTATATACCCGGCGATACCCAGAATTTTCGCCGCCTGGTTGTCCGCTTTATATTCCAGTGTATCCACCCAATCACCGTTGAAGGCGACTGACAGCTTGGGCGTTATGCCGTAAGTTCCCACCACATCGAGGTAGTTCTTTTTGCCATCACCGGTCGGTGGCGCGGGATCGATCCCATAATAGTCATAAACCGCAAGCTTTGTGCCAGGTACAAGCGTGTATGTACCACCGAATTCGATTGTCTTTGAGGCGTTATTATCCTCAGTGGTTGAAAGCGATACATTTTGGGCGCTGTTGATAACCGACAGAGTCGCGGTCAGATTAGGCAGAACATTATAATTAATACGCACACCTTCCTCAGCCACTGGCTGGGCGAGCAGTAACACCAATGAGCGGGAAATTTGCGTGTTCAAAACGGTTGGCGCCAGTTCATAACCGGACAGAGCCGGAAACCGTCCGGCAATCAGCGTCAGCTTGCCTTGTGTGTAAGACCCGTAGGCAATAAACAATGCGAAATCCGATGGCGAGGAGCCATAGAATAAATTCAAAATCTTGGCGTCGGAACCGCCAATGGCAACGACCTTAAAGCCGACACCTTCGTCGGGCACACGTGCCGCTATCAGGCCCACTTGGTTCAAGGCGAAGCTGTTCGCGGACTCTCCCAGATTACCGTCACCATCAAAGATGTGGTACGTCAGAGAATTGCCGCCATTCAAATCTGCGGTGTAACCGGCGGCGGCGTAGCCTGCGAAAAAAATGCCGGAGGATTTCATCACTTCACTTAGGTTCGGAATGTAAACATTCGGCGCCGGGGCCATCGCCTGCGCCAGCGCAGGGCCGGGAAGCCCCATGGCAGCCACCAAAATTGCTGTGTTTTTAAGCCAGCGCGAACCACCAAAACTCATTGTCTGCATCACAAATCCCCTTTGTTCAGGCGCACTCGATGCGCTGGATTGACGGCGTTAGCCCTGGTGTTCCGACAAAAAGAATCGCCGGGGCCAGGCATGAGGGTTCAGCAATTTGTGTGCCACAATGATTGTATTTTTTAATTAAAAATGCGATCATTGTGCAACATTCAGCGATCATGCAGATTTTGCGTGAACGTCACCATCATCAACGAATCGTGAGACGGCTTCGGGCCGAGTCACACCCAATGATTGTCTGAATTTTCAAAATTTTTAGGTGACGTAAAAATATTCAAAAGTCAGTTAAATATTTAATTATGACTATATTACGATCATTAACGATTATAAAATAAACAATTTATGCCTGTTTAAAGACAGAATTTCAGTATAGAGCCTAAATTATATGCTTATTGAATCAGTGTTTTTAACATGGCATGGTCGTTATTCGGGTATTGTAATTCGTGGATCGTCATAGGGGATTGAAATTGTCTAACCACGTCGCCCGCTGGGCGATCGCAATAAGACTGAGCAACAAGCCAGCCTATGCCGCTATCGCTGATGCCATCAATGATGACATACAATCAGGTAGATTGGCCGCAAACCAGTTTCTCCCACCGTTAAGGACGCTCGCGAAGGCGCTCGATCTCAATTTCACAACAGTTGCGCGGGGCTATGCCGAGGCCCAAAGGCTTGGGCTGGTGGA
>JAQNCU010000149.1 GCA_029077775.1 Acidocella sp.
GATTTCAGCGCCCAGACGCCAGGCCTCGATCATGCGCGCGATCAAAGCGGGGGGGTCTTGCAGGTCGGCATCGATGGGGATGACGGCATCGCCCAAGGCGATGTCGATGCCCGCGGTGAGCGCGGCTTCCTTGCCGAAATTGCGGGAGAATTCGAGGATTTTGAAGCGTGGGTCGTGGCTTGTGTGGGCGATCAGCCTGTCCAGCGTGGCATCCTGGCTGCCGTCATCGATGCAGATGATCTCCCAGTCGATATCGATGATCGGGTCGAGGCTCGATAACAGGGCGTCACAAAAACGCGCGACGGCGGATTCCTCGTTATAAAACGGCACGACGAGGGAGACGGATTTTCTCATACGCCCGAACGCTTTGTGGCGGCGTGGTTTTCAAGAGGCGCAGATTCAGCTGTGGTCCCCATAACGCCCCCTCCTTGCCCTAGCATAGCGGCCGTTGCGCCGATGACAAAGCTGAGGATGATGGCCGATAATTGGATGATTACCCACCACCAGACCCCCTCTCGAAACAGCCAGAACAGGATATCGACGCTGTAGGCGGGTGTTTTGCCGACAATGAGGGGCGCGACGTTGATCAGCGAGACCCGGAACAATTCTTCCCACATCAGGAACAGAACCGCGGCGATGAGCCGGTTTATGGTTCTGGCGGCAAGCGGGTCCGGGCTGGCGCGCATGTCGAACAGGGCCGGGAAGACCAGGAGGAGAAAAATGCCCCGGTACATGATGTTCTGGGCGAGGTAGAAACAGGTGACGATTATCACCGCACCGGCGATGAGACAATCCAAGGATTGCAGGCGGGCGATAGCCAGTTGCGGGCGGAAGATTTTTGACGTTCGCAGGGCGGCGTAAGCCGAGAGCATGATCATCATGGCGTATGAGAGCCTGGCGACCATGGGGAGTTTGTATGAGGCGACGGCGGCATCAGACATCGGTACCGGCGGGTCAAGGATCACGCTGAGGCCGAAGGGGATGTCGACGGCGCCGAACCCGTTGCTGAGCGGACCGACGCGGGGGATGATGTCGATGGCTGTGGCTGTTTGATGCGAGAAGATGGCCAGAAACAAGCAGGCCGTGAGCGTGACGACCAGGACCAAAGCGATGAACCGCTTGAAGGGCTCGCGCAGGGCAAGGACCATCAAAGTCGCGGGATAGAATTTTATGGCCGCGATCAACAGGATGAGTGCGTATGAGATGAGTCTGAAGGCGAAGCCGCGCGACAAAAGAAAGATTGCCGCGAGCACGATCATGAAGATCAGAACATCGATGTTCCCCTGTTCCAGCGCGAAGATGACGGACGACGAGACAGAGGCAAGCGCGCGACATGCGAATTCCGCACGGGTGCGCGGCGGCGGCAGGCAGGAAAGCATCGCGAGAAACGCCAGAACCATGATGATCCCGATAAGAACGACATGATGTGCCAGCCCGGCAGGGATGGGAATATGCAGCAGCAACGGCGAATAATTATAATTGCCCCCCATGCAGGCATTTGGCACATAGACATGCACCCCGGCTTGCGCGCAGGCGAGGGCCCGCACGACCGAGGACAGGTCGACGAAGGGCTGCGGCAGATAGGAGATCCCTTGCAGGGCGGAGACGTCGATATAGACAAAGACGAAATCTGACTGTCGGAGGGTAAAAAAAAACCCGAAGACCAGAATGCCGATGAAACTGATGCCGTACCGATACAGATATGCGCGGCGCCGATCGTGAGATGATGTTGAGATCTTAGCGACGGGCATTTGGCACCTTGTATAATATGACGTCGTCGATGGCGCGATGCGCCCAGCTTGTGCGGGCCAGATCCGCCAGGAAGGCGGGCGACGTACCGGGACCGGCGACGACATATTGCGTTTGCGTGTGCTGGCAATATGCCGTGAGTTCGGGAATGAAATCCGGCCCCGGCGCGTTGCCGAACATCTCGAACACCACGGGAAAATTCTGCACGGGTCGGGGCGGGAAGCCGAGATAGCCGCCGGTTTCAGTAAAGCTGAAACGGCTTTCCTGCTGCCAGAAGGATGAAGGGCCGTTGAGGGCGAAGGGCAGGATCAGAAGGCGGGGGTTTGGCCCGAGAATTTTTGTGACCTCATTGGGGGCAAAAAACGAGGAAGAGGGGATTTTTGTCCACGGGTGGGGATCGGGCATGATGCTGAGGCAGGCAAGGCAGCCCAAAGCGACGCGCCACATGCGCTGTCGCCCGGCGGCGATCCACAAAGCGGCGATGATCGCCGTGACCAGGGAGATGAACAGCGCGAACCTCGTCGGCAGCGCGTTGCTCAACACAGGTACATGCACCATGAGCATCCAGGGTAGGAAAACCGGCAGGTAATGGCCGTTTAACCATGGCCTTGGCCCGAGGCTTGCGACCAGGAGGATCAGGAAAATCACCCGCAGATAGCGCCGTTGGTCCAGGGCGGCATGGTCGCGCGCGAAGCGCCAGATGATATATAATAAGGGCAGCCCGATATAGGCGTCCTGTTCATCCAGGCTGAAACCAAAATTATGGGACAGGCTGGGCATCATCGCCCCCCAGAGGTTGCGGCGGGTGGGGATGACGATATTGGCGAGATCGGCGGTGAAGTAAAAGGGCCAGAAATCCGGGTGGTGGATCAGCCTGGCGTGGCGCCACATGGACAACAAAAATGGCCAGACGACCGCCAGCACGATGAGACCCGCGATGATGCTATCGGCGATGAGGCGCTGCAGGCTGTGGCGATGGGTGGGCAGCATGATCATCGCCACAACCCAGGAGAGCGCGCCGAAAATAACGATGAAGGCGGCGATTTCGATGCAGATGAGAAACTGCGCGATCAGCAAACCGCCGAGCAGCATCGATGTTGCGGGTCTGCCGATCTGCCCGTCGTGCCGCGCCAGGATAACGTAGACGATAAGGGGAAGGGCGCAGATGAAGCTGAGATTTAGGGCACCCGCCGTCTGACCCATCTCATAGGAGGAGAAGCCGAACAGAAAACCGCCGATAAGTGATGCCACGAGATCCGCTGTCAGGCGATAGCACAGGAGATAGGCACACCAGGACGCCAATAGCGGCGCGAGGATGATCAACAGATTATAAGTGACGACAGGCCCGGCGAGGGACGTGACAGGCCAACCGAGCACCGCCAGCAGCGGCACCGAGGTTACCCAGGCGAGCGGTACGCCGACCGGGTACCATTGTAGCCGCGTGAAGAACGGGTCGATATGGTGGGAGATGGCCCATGGCCACCAGGCCAGGAACCACGTGGAGTCGAGCGTATCGCTTCCCTGGCCTGAGATGTTGTTCGTGATCGAGACGCCGTGGTCGATGAGGACGAGGGTGCATAACAGATAAACCAGGAAGGCCCCGCCATGGCGCGGCAGGTCAGTTTTTGGGGTCATTCAGACCTGTGGCGCGGATGCGCGCGGCCTCGTCATCCCATCCGGGGCGTTCATTTACCCGTAGGAACAAATGGACATTGCATTCCAGCACGGCGCTTAATTCCCGCCGGGCGCGCGCGCCGATATCCTTGATCCGCGCCCCCTTCGCGCCGATCAAAATGGCTTTGTGGCCGGGGCGCGCGACATAGATGACGGCTTCCACCCGGATGGATTTATCTTTCTGGATCTTGAAGCTCTCGGTCTCGACCGTGGCGCCATAGGGCACTTCATCGCGGGTTTGCAGGAATATCTGTTCGCGCACGATCTCAGCGGCGAGCAGCCTGTCGGGCAGGTCGGTCAGCTCGTCCTCGGGGTATAAAAACGCGCCTTCGGGCAGTTTCGCGGTGCAAAAATCGAGCAGGACATCGATCCCGTCGCCGGATTTCGCGCTGATCATGAAGATCTGCGCAAAATCCGCGAGGCGCGAGATGTCTTGCGTGAGGGGCAGGAGTTTCTGGCGGTCGATCAGATCGACCTTATTCAAGACCAGCGCCATGTTATGGCCGGTCGCGCTGAGTTTTTGGATGATGTCCCGTACCGGATCGGTAAGGCCGGATTTGGCATCGACCAGCAGCAGCGCGAAATCAGCGTCCTGCGCGCCATCCCAGGCGGCGGCGACCATGGCGCGGTCCAGCCTGCGTTTGGGCGTGAAGATACCCGGTGTGTCGACAAATAAAAGCTGCGCCTGCCCGCGCACCAAAATCCCCAGAACGCGCGCGCGGGTGGTCTGCGCCTTGGGCGTGACGATGGAGAGCTTGGCCCCCGTCAGCCGGTTCAGCAATGTCGATTTGCCCGCGTTGGGCGCGCCGATAAGGGCGATGAACCCGCATCTGGTCATGCTGGCAGCACCGCCAGCATGGCGCGGGCCGCGGCCTGTTCGGCCCCGCGTTTCGAGCCGCCCTCCCCTTTGGCCACCGCATCGCCCACACAGACCTTGATGATGAAATGCGGCTGGTGCGAGGGGCCGGACATATCTTCAACGATGTAATTGGGCAGCGCCAGAGCACGCTTGAGCGCCCATTCCTGCAATTCCGTTTTGGGGTCTTTGGGTGGGGTGAATTGCTGCTCGATGGCATCGCCCATCACGCGGCGGATGAATTTGCGGGCGGTGGCCAGCCCGGCGTCGAGGTACAAGGCGCCGATAAGAGCTTCCAGCGCGTCGGCCTGTACGGTGGCCTGGCCTGACAGGCCGCGCTTGGCCTCGCCCGGTGCCACGGCGAGGAGCCTCGACAGATCACTGGCCCCGGCGATGCCGACCAGAGCGGATTTGGAGACGAGGGCGGCGAGGCGGGGACCGAGTTTACCCTCTTGCTCGTCGGGGAAGCGTTCGATCAGCCATTCGGCGACCACCAGCCCCAGCACACGGTCGCCGATGAATTCAAGACGTTCATTCGAGCCGACACCCTGGGCACCGGCGGCTGAGCGGTGCGTCAGGGCCTCGACCAGTAATTGCGGGCGGGAAAACTCGTGGCCAAGCCAGATTTGCGCGTCTTGGATGCGGGTCACGTCACGCTGTGGAACATGCGGTCCCACCGAATTTCAAACGGCCACTCCCAGAACTCATAAAACGGGTGCCGCAAATCGATGGAGAAGAAAATAATCTCCGCCGGGCCGAGGACGTTTTCATCGGGGACATAGCCGACAGGGCCATCCATGAAGCGGGAATCCTCGCTGTCATCGCGGTTATCGCCCATCATGAACAAATCCCCGGCGGGGACGGTGTAGACCGGGGTGTTGTTGGCGAAACCCTCATCAGTCTCTTTCAAAATCATGTGGGTTTTGCCGCCGGGCAGGGTTTCCTCATAGGCGCGGGCGACCACCGGGCCGCCGGAGCTGTCATCGGTATAAGTGCCGACATTGGTGCGGGGTACTACCGTTCCGTTTATGTAGAGCTGGCCGCCGATCATCTGGATGGTGTCGCCCGGCAGGCCGATGACGCGCTTGATGAAGTCTTCACGCGGATCACCCGGCGGGCTGAACACCACGACCTGACCGCGTTTTGGCAGGCGCCCGAAAATCCGCCCCGAGAACAAATCCGGGGCGTAAGGAAAGGAGAACCGGGAATAGCCCTCAGCGAATTTGTTCACGAACAGATAATCGCCGACCAGAAGCGTGGGGACCATGCTGCCGGAGGGAATGAAAAAGGGCTGGAACAAAAAGGAGTGGATACCAACCGCGATCAGCCCGGCGTATAAAATTGTTTTAAAAAACTCAACCAAGCCGCCCGTATTCCGCTTAGCCGCCACCATGATCCCGCCAATCCAAAGAGTTATCGCATGAAGCGCGACGCTTGCGGCTTGTCAAGAAATGGGTGCAAAGAAGCGTGCATCCGCTTGCCGCGCTTTTGAAGAGACATGCCCATGACCAAGCCTTATTGTTCCTATCTGGCGTTATTGGCCGGTTTTCTGGCGTTTTCCGCCCCCGCGATGGCCAAACAACATGCACCCCCGGCACCAGCACGCGACGATATGTCCGTGACGCCTATGCCCGCCGGGCCGCCGCCAACGCCCGATAGCCCAGCCGGAGGGAGCCTGGTTTCACAGCCGCCGGTTTTGGCCGATGAGACGTCATATGTGTTGATGGATGGAACCACGGGTGCGATTTTGGCCGAAGCAGCGCCACATCTTGCGGTGGCGCCTGCGAGCCTGACCAAATTGATGACCGCGCATATCACGTATCGGGCGCTCCATGATGGCAGTTTGAAGCTGGACCAGACCGTGCCCGTAAGCCCGGAAGCATGGAAAGCAGGCGGGTCACGCATGTTTCTCGACCCCACTTCGGTGGTGACGGTTGACCAGTTGCTGCACGGCCTGATCATCGAATCGGGCAATGATGCCGCCGTGGCGCTGGCGCAGCAGATCGCGGGTTCCACAACCGCGTTCGTGCAGATTATGAACAAGGATGCGGGCACATTGGGCCTGACGGATACTAATTATACCAATGTCACAGGCTTGCCCGACCCTGCGTTGCACACCAGTGCCATGGACGTGGCGATACTCACGCGGGTGATCCTGAAAGATGAGCCGGAGATTTTGAACATCTCCAAAATGCAGAGTTATACCTATGACAACATTACGCAGGCGAGCTGGAACCCCGTGTTGCAGCACGACCCCACGGTGGATGGGTTGAAGACCGGGCTGACCCAGGAGAGCGGGCATTGCATCGATGCGACGGCGATCCGCGATAATATGCGGCTGATCGCGGTGGTTATGGGCGGGCCGACCTGGGCCGCGAGCACGGCGGCAATCGAGTCGCTGTTGGATTATGGCCAGGCGTTTTTTTCGGATGTCACAATCGCGCAGACCGGGCAGCAGATCGACTTGCTCCATTCGAGCGCGCTCGATTCAGGCGTTGTGCCGGTTGGCCCCGGTGCTGATTTGCTGGTGACACTCCCGAAAACGGCGGCAAAATCAGTGACGCATGAAATTACTTATAGCACGGATCTCTCGCACGGGGTGACAAAAGGCGAGGTTCTGGGGACAATCAGCTACATGGCGGGCGGGAAAACCCTGGGCAGCGTGCCCGCGATCGCCCTTTCGGCCTCGAAAGCCGCGACATTCACCACCAAAGTGAAACGCGAGATCGACCGGTATTTGTGAACCAGAGTACGATTAGACCAATCCGCGAA
>JAQNCU010000150.1 GCA_029077775.1 Acidocella sp.
CAAGAACCTGACCAATACCAGGCTGGAATTCACGCAAAGCGCATCGAGCGCCTATCCGGTACAGCGGGAGTTTTATGATGCGGATTACCTAGCGGGGCTGCGTTATGATTTTGGTGGCTGACTTTGTGTCAGCCAAGGCTGCCACGAAATTGTCATTTGCCGGTAAGTGCCTGTCTAGCTAGGACCCTGAGCATGAAAAAAATTTCTTATAAACCGATGTTCGCCTCGATGCTTCTGGCCCTGGCTGGTGGCCATGCCGCGCGTGCCGCCGCGCCGGTTTATCATCTGGTCGATACGCTGAAGCTCGGCGGCGGTGTGAAATGGGATTATCTGCATTTCGATGGCCCGAGCGCGCGGCTGTATATTTCACACGGCACCGAGGTGGATGTGGTGGATACCAAACATTTGCATGTGGTCGGCCTGCTCAAAGGAACCATCGGCAGCCACGGGATCGCGGTGGATGCGGTGAGCGGCGATGTGTTCGCCGATAGTGCGGCGAAGCGCGAGGCGATTGCGTTCGACCCGAAGAGCTTCAAGCCGCTGGCGGAAACCCCTGTGGTGCTGGATGCGGATGGCATGGCCTATGACCCGGCGAGCCGCCGGATATATGTGGTGGGCGGGGATGGCGAGGCGGTGACACCGATCGACGCCGCGACAAAGCAGGCGCAGCCGAATATCGCGCTGGGCGGGTCGCCCGAATTCCTCGCCGCCGACGGGGCCGGGTCGCTCTATGTGAACATCAACGACAAGAACCAGATGGTGCGGATCGACACGGCGACCGACAAGATCATCGCGCGCTGGCCGCTTGGCAGCTGTGTCGGGCCCAAGGGCATGGCGATCGACCCGGCGCGGCGGCTGGTTTTCGCCTCCTGCGCGAATGCGGTGATGGTGGCGGTGAATGCCGATACCGGGGCGATTATGGCGACGCTGCCGATCGGCCGGGGGACGGATTCGGCGGCGTTCGACCCCGCGAGCGACCTTGCCTTCAGCGCCAATGGTGATGGCAGTTTGAGCGTGATCTCAGACGCGACGGGTGTGCCGGAATTGCTGGGATCGGTGAAGACCATGCCAGGGGCGCGCACCATGGCGGTGGACCCGGCAACCGGGCGGGTGTTTCTGGTGACGGCGCGGGTGACGGCAACCACGCCAGCGCGCGGTGCGACCGGGCATCCGTATTACAAATTCGCGCCGGGCAGCCTGGAATTGCTGGTCTATGCGCTTGGCGCTTAAGCTCGGGCTCACGGCGTCACTGGTTATATTTGGGCTGGCTCAGGCGGCCACGGGGTTGCAGCGCGAACGTGTGGTGCTGTTGCTCCGCCACGGCATACGCCCACCCACGCACGAGCCCGCTTTGCCGGTCGCCGTAGCACCCGAAGCGTGGCCGGTATGGTCCACGCCGAATGGAGAGTTAACCCCGCACGGGGCACAGGCCATCCGGCTTTTGGGGGCATTTGACCGGGCATGGCTGGCCCCGGGCAGCGCGTGCCCGGATTTTGCCGTGCACGCCGATGTGGATGAGCGTACGGTGCAAACCGGAATTGCCTATGCGGCGGGGTTCGCGCCGGGCTGCGCTGTGCAGGTCTCGCACCTACAAGCCGGGCCAGACCGGTTGTTCTCACCGCTGGATGGCGGTGTGCCCGGGTTTGACGCGGATATGGCGAAGGCCGCCATGCTGCAGAGCGCGGGCGGTGACTTGCAGGCCGTGGTGGCGGCGCACAAGGCCCTGTTCACCATGATGCAGAGCGTCTTGGCGCCCGGCGGCTCGACATTTTTGCACGCAAAGGCCGGGATTGTGCTGAAGGGCGCGGGCCGGATGCCCGAGGTGACCGGGCCGGTTAAACTCGGCGCCTCGGGTGCAGAGGATTTTCTGCTCGAATATCTCGACGACAAGCCGATGGACCAGGTGGCCTGGGGCCGCGCCGGGCAGGATGAGATATTGGAACTTCTGGCACTGCATCCGCTGGCGTATCAGGTCACGGCCCAGCCCGCCTACATCGCAAAAGCAACGGCAGGCGGTATGGCGCACGCCATCCTGGCGGGGTTGACCGGCGGGCCGGCGGTACAAATCCTGGTGGGGCATGACACCAACCAGGCGGATCTGGCAGCGTTGCTGGGGCTGCATTGGACGCTTGGGGGCTATCCGGCGGATGACCCGCCGCCCGGTGGGGGGATTATGTTCACGCTGCTGCGCGATGGCGCGGGCGCGGAATACGTCACCGCAACGTACCAGGTGCAAACGCCGCGGGAGATCAGGAATTTGACGGTGCTCGATGCATCAAACCCGCCCGCACGGCAGGCTTTGCCGATCCCCGGTTGTGGGGATTCCGCGACCCCCACCGCCTGCAGATTGCCCGCTTTCAGGGCTCTGGTCGGGCGTCTGGACTAGGTCACTGCCTAGAGCGCGATGACTCCAGGTCCGCTCGTTTTGCGAGCGAACCTGGAGTCTGAATCGCCCTCTAGATATTTCGTTAGACCCGGATGATCCTTGATCGGATCTCAAAGCGATTCGATCAAGGATCATCCGGGTCTAATACCAGCTGGCCTAAAGAATGACTCTTGGCGGGCAGCAAGCGCTTCTTTTTGTGAACAAAAAGAAGCAAAAAAACATTATTAATCTGGGCGATTGGGGTTCCAGAAGCCCGGCACCGGCATAACAAAAGTTTTTTGCGCCGCTTTTTTTCAAAAAAGCGGCCGCTTACCTGGATGTGTCACTGTCTTCGCGGATTGGCATAATACTGCGGGGCTGGTGGGGCGGCCGCGCGTCAGCAAAGAGTGTTATGCCAAGTGTCATCCTTTACGGCGATTGGTATAACGCAATATTCTTCCGCTTATGGGCAGTATAAATTAGAAATATGTCAATCGATACCGCGATAGCGAAAGTTAGTTACCAAAAACGTCCCAATCCGACAGGCTGCTAGAGCACGATGACTCTAGGTCCGCTCGTTTTGCGAGCGAACCTAAAGTCTGGATCGCCCTGTGGCTTTATATTTAGAGCCAGAGTTATTTGAAGCCCCAGGATTTGAACAATGGCCCGGCGGCGGGGATAAGGCGAATGACCTCGTGACGTTCCAGCACGATGAGTGCGGCAAGCAGCAGGATGACGAGAATGATGAACATGACCGGGTTGCTGGTGCGCACGCCCTGAGACGGGCGGGGGCGATCAGGTTCCAGCTCGATCTTGTTGTTGCGGGCGGCGGTAACGAGGTCGGCGAAGCGGTCGGCACCTGGCGTGGCCGGGGCGGAACCCGTGTTGCCGTTGAGGAAAGCGGGCAGGTCTGGCGGGTCTGAGGGTGACAGGCTGGTGGGGTCTTCGGCCAAAGTCGCCTCATGCAAGGCGGCAGCGGCGGCTTCATCGACCGGGGTGCCGAAATGCGGTTGGTACGCATCGGGCTCTTGCGGGGGGGTGGAGTCAACCATTTTGGTTTCGGTCCGCCCGCCGCCCCATGGGGCGCTCTCAGCCAGGGTTTCAAGAGCTGGGGTGCCGTCTGGTGAGATATCAGGCCCGATCGCCGAAGGGGCGGCGTGGTTCCAGCCATGGCCGCAACGCTCACACAGGATGTCACGGGCGCGGCCTACCAAAGCATGGTCAGGAACCTCGTATTCAGTTGAACAATTGGGGCATGACAGGCGCATAAGGAGCGAATGAATGGCATTATCAGCCGCACCGCGCAATATTGATCAACGAGACGGGTGCGGAAAAGCCAAGAAATACGGGGTTGGCATCTTGCCCTCAGGCCGTGCATGGCGGCAGAGAGGAAGCAGGTGGGCGGCGAGAGCGCATGGTGATCTTCGAGGATGTCTGGTTGAGATATCGCGAGCCGGGCCGAACCATGGGCCCGGCCAGCGATGTGCTGCGCGCGATCAGCTTCGAGATCCCCGATGGCGGTTTTTGCTGGCTCACTGGGCCTTCCGGCGCGGGCAAGACCAGCCTGTTGAAGCTGATTTATCTGGCCGAGCCGCCAAGCCGGGGGCAGATCGAGGTGCTGGGGGTCGATGCTGCGGGCTTAAAGCGGCGGCAGGCGGCGATGCTGCGCCGCCGGATCGGCGTGGTGTATCAGGATTTTCGGCTGCTGGCGCATCTTTCGGTGTTCGACAATGTGGCGTTACCGATGCGTCTGGCGCGACGGGCGGAGGCGCATGTGCGCGCTGATGTGATGGAGATTTTGCAATGGGTGGGATTGGGGGCGAAACTGGAGGCGATGCCCGCGATGCTCTCAGGCGGTGAGCAGCAGCGCGTGGCGATTGCCCGGGCGGTGGTGAACAGGCCGAAATTATTGCTGGCCGATGAGCCGACAGGGAATTTGGACGATGAGCAGGCGGAGCGGTTGATGCGGCTGATCACGGCGCTGAACCAATTGGGCACAACAACGGTTGTCGGCACGCATAATATGAACCTGGTGGCCCGCTATCCGGCGCCACGGCTGGACATGGCCGAAGGGCGGTTGCGGCTTCATGGCTAGGTTGTTTATCCGCCGCGATGATCTGGGCTTGAGAACCGCGATGGGCGAGGCGCTGTTGCCGATGCTGGTTGGGGCCATGAGTTTTCTGGCTGGTCTGGCGGTGGCGGGGGCGCTGGCGAGCGGGACATTGGCGCGGCACTGGCAGGGCGACACCGCGCGGGCCGTGACCATTCAGGTGCCCGCGAACGAGGCAAACGCGGTGCCAGCCGTGCTGGCCGCGACCCGGGCGACACCGGGGATGAGCGATGTGCGCGTGCTGCCTGTGGCGGCAGTGGATGAATTGCTGAAGCCCTGGCTCGGCGATGATGTGGCGGCGCTGGGGTTGCCGATACCGATCGTGATCGCGGCGGATGGACCGGGCGGGGATGGCTCGGCCCTGACGGCTTCACTTACCCGGGTCACGCCGGGGGTTCTGGTGCAGACCGGGGCGCTGTGGGCGGCGCGGGTGGCGGCGTTGACCGCGAGCCTGCGGGCCTGTGCCGCGGCGATGCTGGTGATTGTGGCGATGGTGGCCGCGGCGATGGTAACGCTGGCGACCCGGGCGGGGATCGCGCAGCGGCATTTCGAGATCGAGATTATCCACGGGCTGGGCGCGCTGGATGGCGACATCGCAAGGCGGTTCGCGGCCCGGGCGGCGTGGCTGGCATTGTTGGGCGGCGCGGGCGGGAGCCTGGCCGCAGGCCCGGTGCTGATGTGGTTATCCGGTCTGGCGGCACCCTTTGCCGGGGTCGCCCCGCAAAGCGCATGGCCGGGATTATCCCCGGCTTTGTGGTTTGTTCTGCCAACGCTGCCATTGCTGGCCGGGGGGATCGGCTGGGCGACAGCGCAGGTGACGGTGCGGCGCTGGCTGGGTCGGTTGACCTGATGGCCAGACGCAGGCGCTTCCGGCAGAGATCGAACAGGCTGGCCTGGGTGATCCGCCCGGTGGCGGTGGTGTTCGGGGTCTGGGTGGCTGGGTTTTTGTTGTTCATCGGTATGGTGCTGCTGGAGGCGCCGCCGAACCCACTGCCGCCCGCCGATGGGATTGTGGCGCTGACCGGCGGCGATGACCGGGTGGCGACGGGGTTAGCACTTCTGGCCGCGCGTGACGCGCCTTTATTGTTAATTTCGGGTGCCGGGCGGGGGACGTATTTGGGCGATTTCACCGCCGATGATGCAAGTGCGGCGACGCGCTATGCCAAGGCGATCACGCTCGGCCATATGGCAGACACGACACGGGGCAATGCGCTGGAGGCCGCGGGGTGGGCGGCGGCGCATCATATGACGTCTCTGATCATCGTGACGGCGGATTATCATATGCCGCGCGCGATGCTGGAAATGCGACGCACATTGCCGAAGGTGACGCTGACCCCCGTGCCGGTGGACCCCCCCGCGATGCGCAAGCTGGTCAGCATAAACACGCTGCGGCTGCTGGCGGTGGAATATTCCAAATATCTGGCGGTGAGATTTGGCCCCGCATGGCTGGGCGACTATTAGAGCCGTGTCCTGCCCCTGAAGCCCGCGGCGCTTTGCCGCGGGCGGAAGGGACCAGCAGGCCATTCGAGATAAGGACTGGCGTCCCGTGCAAGGAAATACTTCAGTGCTGTTAACTATTGAATCGGGACGCTAGGTGATTTTGCGTTTTATTCGCGCGGCGGTTTTTAATTGTTTGATGGGTGGCTCCGGGCTGGTGCTCAGCCTTTACGGGCTGCTGCTGCGGCGCGTGGCGCCGGAATATTTGAGTGTGGCGGCCAGGGTCTGGGGGCGGTTTTGTCTGTGGGCGCTGCGCGTCACATGCAATGTGCGGGTGCGGGTGGAGGGCGTGTCGGCCCTGCCGCCGGGGCCTGTGGTGATTGCCGCCCAGCATCAATCGGCGATGGATATTCTGATCTGGCTGACGATTTTGCCGAGCCCTGCTTTTGTGCTGAAGCGCGAATTATGCAAAATCCCGCTGTTTGGCGCATTGCTGGTGCCAGCCGGGAACATCGCTGTGGACCGCGATGGCGGGGCGGCGGCATTGCGCGGCATGGTGGTCGCGAGCCGGTTGGCGCTGGCCGCCGGGCGGCAGGTGGTGATTTTCCCCGAAGGCACGCGCGTGGCACCAGGGGCGCGCGGCGCGCTGCATGGCGGGATTGTGGCGCTGGCGCGAATTGCGGGCGTGCCCGTGATCCCGGCGGCGACCGATACGGGGCTGCGCTGGGGGGCGCGGAGATTTTTGAAAACGCCGGGTGTCGCCAATGTCCGCCTGTACCCGCCGCTGGCCCCAGGCCAGGCGCGCGATGACATACTCGGCGTTTTGACCAGGTGTTTTTATGAGACCGATTACGAAAAGTGACCCTGCGCGCGGGATGGTGGGGCGGCCGCGCGTTAAAAATAATACCAACCCGCATAATGAAAAATTCTCAAAGCAGGGCAGCACTTCTTTTTGTGAACAAAAAGAAGCAAAAAAACTTCATTTCCTCGGGGCCACGGGCGTTTGAGCCTCCCGGGTCTGGAATAATACCAGCTGGCCTAAAGAATGACTCTCGGCGGGCAGCAAGCGCTTCTTTTTGTAGGGCTTGTTGAGATTCATCGTGAATTGATGACTGCTGCGGTAAGGTAGA
>JAQNCU010000151.1 GCA_029077775.1 Acidocella sp.
GCGGCGTTGACCTCGGCGAAGACATAGGGCGGCAGGCGGCGGATGCGGTGGAATTCTTCGGACATGGGCGCTCACGAACGGGGGTTGGGTGCCCCCCTAATATACCAATTGGGCAAAGCCGCCAGAACCGGATGGCGCGGCGGTGAGGCGGATGGCGCTGGCGGGCACGCCATCGGCGGTGAGCGCATCGGCGATACGCCGGGCACGGGCGATGGCGAGCGTTAGCGACTGATCATCGCCAAAACCGCCCGCGATGACGCTGGCAGCACCGCGTTTGGCGGCGAAGGCGGCGATGGGGGCAAGCATGGCATGGGGAAGAATGGCGGTGCCGGGCGGAAAAGCGATGGAAAGAGGCGGGGCGGCGGCGGGCGATGGCGGCGTGGCGGCGGGCATCTGCGGCGGTGCGGCAGCGTTGTCGGTTTGCGCGGGCTCGGCAACGCCGGGCGGTGGCGGCGGGGCGCTGGGTATCGCAAGCCCGGCCAAAGCGCCGGGGGATGGGGCGGAAATGCCAGGCGCCGCGCCATGAGACTGGGCGGCGATGGCGGCCTGGGTGCCAGCGGGCAGTGCGGCGGGCTCAGGCGGCACATTGGCGAGGTTGGGGTAGGGGGCATCAGCGCCTGGGGGTGCGGCGCGAGACTGGGCGATCGCCCCGCCCTCGATGTGATGATAAAGCCCGATGGTGCCCGAACAGCCGGTGATCGCCAGCATTGCCAGCATAGCGGCTATGGAGCTTCGTGCGGGAATTGGTTTCAGGCGGAAATGGCGTATCATGAGGCTTGTTTGCCCGAGACCATAATAAAAGCAAAGGAACCGCCGCCATGACCGAACCCAACCCGCCGCAAGAGGCTGATATCAGGCTGCCGGATGCCGGTCAGCTCGGCCGGTCGATGGCCGATATCGCCGCGCGCAGCCAGCGTTTGGTCAATGACTGGATGAGCCGCCAGGCCAAGGAGGGGGTGGCGATCGACCCGCTGAACATTGGCGGGGCGTTTTTGGAGATGACAACCAAGCTGCTGGCCAACCCGACGCAATTGATGCAGGCACAAATCGGGCTGTGGCGTGATTATGTGACGCTGTGGCAGAACACCACGCAGCGTATGCTGGGGCAGGAGCCAGCGCCGGTGATCGAGAACGACCCCAAGGATAAGCGGTTTGCCGACCCGGCCTGGAAGCAGAACGAGATTTTCGATTTCATCAAGCAATCCTATTTGCTCTCAGCGCGGTATATCAACGACGTGGTCACGCATGTGGACGGCCTGCCGCCGAAGACCGCGCAGAAGATCGATTTCTATGCCCGGCAATTCGTGAATGCGCTCAGCCCGTCGAATTTTGTGCTGACCAACCCCGAGGTGCTGCGCCGGACGCGCGAGACCGGGGGGGAGAATTTGCTCCGCGGGTTGAGCAATCTGCTGAGCGACCTGGAGCAGGGGCGGGGCAATCTGCGGATCAAAATGACAGATACGCAGGCGTTTAAATTGGGGGAGAGCATCGCGGTCTCGCCTGGGCAGGTGGTGTATGAGAATGAGCTGATCCAGCTGATCCAGTATGCCCCGCTGACCGGGACGGTGCTGGTCCGGCCATTGGTGATTTTCCCGCCCTGGATCAATAAATTCTATATCCTCGACCTACGCCCCCGGAATTCGCTGGTGCGGTATCTGGTGGCGCAGGGGCATACGGTGTTCATGGTGAGCTGGGTTAACCCCGATGAGCGGCTGGCAAGCAAGAATTTCGACGATTACATGGTCGATGGGGTGTTTGCCGCACTCGCCGCGATCGAGGCCGCGACCGGGCAGCGTGAGGTGAACGCCATCGGGTATTGTCTGGGCGGCACCCTGCTGGCGGCGACCTTGGGGGCGATGAAGGCCAAGGGCGATGAGCGCATCCGCAGCGCGACGTTTTTGGTGACACTGACCGATTTCACCGATCCGGGGGAGCTTGGGGTGTTCATCGATGAGGAACAGTTAAGCAGCCTGGAGGAGCGGATGACGCGGCGTGGCTTTATGGAGGGCGCCGAGATGGCGACGACCTTCAATATGCTGCGGGCGAATGATCTGATCTGGAGTTTTGTGGTCAATAATTATCTGCTGGGCAAAGAACCGTTTCCGTTCGACCTGCTGTACTGGAATTCCGATGCCACGCGGATGCCGCCCGCCATGCATTCATTTTATCTGCGCAATATGTACCAGAAAAATTTGCTGGCACAGCCCTGCGGTATTTCAATGAAAGGGGTGCCGGTCGACCTCGGGCGGGTCGATATTCCGGTGTATTTCCTGTCATGCCGGGAGGATCACATCGCGCCCTGGGCCAGCACCTATAAGGGGGCACGGCTGTTTGGTGGGCCCATGCGATTTGTGCTGGCGGCATCGGGGCATATCGCCGGGGTGGTGAACCCGCCGGAGGGGGGTAAATATAATCACTTCGTGAATACCGAGATGCCGGAGCGGGCCGAGGATTGGTTTGCCGAGGCGACGGAGGTTGCGGGAAGCTGGTGGCCTGATTGGCAGCGTTGGGTGACAAAACTGGATAAGAGCCGGGTGGCGGCACGGGAGCCAGGGTCGGGGGTGCTGGCGGCGATTGAACCCGCACCCGGGCGGTATGTGGCGGTGAAGATTTAAGCTACCGATGTTTGCCGGGGCGGGGATCAGGCTGTAGAGCGGCGCGCAGATGCGGGGTCCAAGGGTTGATATGCGCGTTTTGCAGGTGATGGCGGGCAAGGGCAATGGCGGGGCGGAGCTTTATGCCACCGACATTATGCTGAGCCTGCATGATGCGGGTGTTACGCAATGCGTGGTCATGCGCCCCGGTGCGCCCCGGGCGGCCGAATTGGTGCAAGCCGGGCTGACGATGGCGCCGGATGTGCTGCGCGGCGCCTTCCGGCCCGGGCAGCGGCGGCGGATGCGCGCGCTGATTGACGCCTGGCGGCCCGATATCATTCATTGCTGGATGCGCCGTGCCGCAAGCCTTGTTCCTGTCGGCGCGCAGGCCCAGGTGATCGGCTGGTTCGGCGATTATGAGGAAATGCGGCATTTTTCGCAGTGCACGCGGTTCATTGGGGTAACGCAGGATCTGGTTGACCATGCGGTGCGCCACAAGGCGGCTTTGGGCGATGCGTTTTATGTGCCGACCTTCTCCTCGGTCGATGACGAACCAGCCCTGAACCGGGCGGTGCTGGAGACACCAGCCGGGGCAAGGGTGCTGTTGACGCTCTCACGCCTGCACCACACCAAGGGCCTGGATACGTTGATCAAAACACTGCCGGAGCTGCCGGATTGCTGGTTATGGGTGGCGGGTGACGGGCCCGAGCTTGGCGCGTTGAGGCGGCTGGCGGCGGGGTTGGGGGTTTTAGGCCGGGTGCGGTTCCTTGGCTGGCGGACCGACCGGGGGGCGTTGTTGCGGGCGGCGGATATCTGCCTTTTGCCGTCACGCTATGAGCCGTTCGGGACCGTGATACTGGATGCCTGGGCGGCGGGTGTGGCGTTTATCGCCTGTGCCAGCGCCGGGCCCGCGGCCTATATCCGCGATGGGGAGACGGGCGTGCTGGTGGCCGCCGATGATGTGGCGGGCTTGCATAGTGCCATACGCCGCGTGCTGGATGATGACGGCTTGCGCGAACGGCTGGCGCGTGCCGGGGCGGCGGCGTATCAGGCTGGGTTTACCAAGGCCGCGGTAACAGCGCGGATGATAGATGTTTACCGCGAGGTTTGCGGCGATGTGGGGACAGGCGATGGCCGGTGAGTGGCGGCAACGCGTCGCGCTGGTGGCCACGCTGGCGGTGCCTTTCGGGCTGTTGCATGCATTTGTCGGGGCCGAGATTTGCATCGCGCTGGTGGACATATTGTTCCTGGTCGAGATGGGCCGCAGGCGGGATTTTGCGTGGGTCGGGCGGCCCTGGTTTGTGGTGGCGCTGCTGTGGTGGGGCTGGTTGGTGGTGTGCTCCTTGCCGGGTATCGGCGTGGCGGGCTGGGCGCTGGGGTTTGCCCAAGCCGTCGTGGTTATACGGTTGTTATTGTTCACCGCTGCCTTGCAAAGCTGGATTTTGACCGGCGTGGCGGCGCGGCGCGCGGCCTGGGTGGTGCTGGCGCTGGCGCTGTTATGGATCGGCGTGGAGGCCTGGCAGCAACTGCTTACGGGCCGCAATATATTCGGTGATCCGCGCTGGCCGGACGGGTCATTGACCGGGCCGTTCTGGAAGCCGCGCGCCGGGGCCCTGTACGCGCATTTGCTGTTCATCGGCGTTTTACCACCCGCAATGGGGCTGTTTGCCCGCCCCAGGCGGGTATGGCGGGCCGCCGGGGCGGCGCTGTTAATGCTGGGGGTGGCGACATCGGTGCTGATCGGCCAGCGTATGGGCGTGGCGTTGACCGGGCTTGGGGTGGTGGTGTGTTGCTTGTTCATCCCACGGTTGCGGTTGGCCGGGGGCATTGCCGTGGGCCTCGGCGTGCTGGTGCTGCTGGCGAGCCCCGTGATCTCCCCGCCGACCCATGCCAAGCTGGTGGGGGAGACGACGCGCAATTTCTCGCATTTCTCGCAGAGCCCCTATGGCGAGATTTTTTCCCGTGCGGTGCAGATGGGGTTGAAATCTCCGGTGTTCGGCTGGGGGTATAATGGCTACCGGGTGGATTGCCCGCTGCCGCGCTTTGCGCCCGGGCTGCCGCTGCTCGGCGTGCCGCCGACGCAACTGGCTCTGGCGGCGTGCAACCTGCACCCGCAGAATTATTTCATCCAGGCCTTTGCTGATGCCGGGCTGCCCGGGCTTGTGCTGTTCACCGCCCTCGCGCTGGTGTGGATGACGGCACTGGCGCGCGGGTTGTGGCGGCAGCCTGATCCGTTGCGGGTGGGGTTATTCATGGGGGTGTTGAGCTTTACCTGGCCCCTGGCCTCGACCGACGAGTTCCCGACCTTATATATGCTCGGGTGGATGTTCTTTTTCCTCGGCCTTGGGCTCGCCTGCGCCGATGCCGCAAGCGAGGCGCGCGGGCCTGAGATGATATTGGAAGGTGACCATGGCTGATCTGATCCCCGTGACTGTGCTGACCGGCTATCTGGGGGCCGGTAAAACAACCCTGTTGAACCGCATTCTGACCGAGCGCCATGGCGGGAAATATGCCGTGATCATCAATGAATTTGGTGAACTGGGCGTGGATAACGACCTCGTTGTGGACTCCGACGAGGAAGTGTTCGAGATGAATAACGGCTGCATCTGCTGCACCGTGCGCGGGGATTTGATCCGCATTGTCGGTGCGCTGATGAAACGGGCTGAGCGGTTCGATGGGATTATCATCGAGACCACGGGCCTCGCGAACCCGGCACCCGTCGCGCAGACATTTTTTGTCGACGAGGATGTGAAAGCCAGGACGCGGCTGGATGCGATTGTGACCGTGGTGGATGCGCTGAACTTCGAGGCGCGGCTGGCCGACAGCCCGGAGGCCGCCGACCAGGTGGCGTTTGCCGATGTGGTGGTGCTCAATAAGCTGGACCTCGTGACCCCAACGGCGCTGGCGGCGGTGGAGGCGCGAATCCGGGGGATTAACCGCTATGCGCAAATTCACCATGCCACGCGCGGGGACGTGCCAATTGACCAATTGCTGGGGCTGGCGGCGTTTGACCTGGGCCGGGTGCTGGAGAGCGTGCCGGATTTTCTGGATGAAGATAGCCATGTTCATGACGAGCATTTGAGCAGCGTATCGATCGAGGTGGCGGCACCGCTGAGTGCGGACAAGTTCAATGCGTGGATCGCGCATATATTGCAGATTCAGGGGCAGGATATTCTGCGCACCAAGGGAATTTTGGCGTATAAAAATGAGTCACGGCGCTTTGCCTTTCAGGCCGTGCATATGATCGCCGATGGCGATTTCGTCGCCCCCTGGAAAGAGGGGGATCGCCGGGTAAGCAGAATCGTGTTCATCGGGCGGGATTTGAACAGGCCGCAATTAAGGCGCGGGTTCGAGAGTTGCGTGGCCTGAGCGCCCGGTGCGCCGGGGCGGAATGATTAGCTGAATGATTACGGGAGACATGTGGTCTAACTGGCTGCTGCACAGGCGGCAGGCAGATGACAATACCTATGCGCAGGAAGTGCGCGCGCAGGTGGCGGGTTATGTGGACCGGGTGCTGGAGGCAGCGATGCTGCGGCCCGGGATGGTGATGCTGGATGTGGGCTCGGGCGAGGGCGTTGTGGCGTGGCGGGCGATTGAGCGCGTGGGGCCAGATTTGCGCGTGATCCTGACGGATATTTCGCCCGCATTGCTGGACCATGCGCGAGCACAGGCACAGGCGCGCGGGGTTTTGGGCCAATGCGTGTTTGTGTTGGCCGGTGCCGAGGATTTGGCGGGCATCGCGGATGGCGGGGTGGATGTGGTGACCGCGCGTTCGGTTTTGGCCTATGTGGCGGATAAAAACGCGGCGTTGCGGGCATGCCACCGGGTGTTGCGGCCAGGCGGGTGCGTGTCACTCGCCGAACCTGTGTTCCGCGATGAGGCCGTGGAGGCCACGGCCTTGCGCATGGTGGTCGCGGCGCGCGCGCCGGAGCACGCTGATCGGTTTCTGCCATTAATGTGGCAGTGGAAGGCGGCGCAGTTCCCCGATACCGAGGCTGCGATGGCAGCCGACCCCCTGACCAATTATACCGAGCGTGATTTGTTACGGATGGCGCGCGAGGCGGGGTTTGGCGAGGTTGACCTGACATTGCACATGCAGGCAAGGCAGGCCCCGGCGGTACAGTGGGAGGTTTTTCTCGCCCGCACGCCACACCCGCGCGCGCCCTCTCTGGCGGAAATTATGGCGTCGCGGTTCGATGCGGCGGAGCGGGATTTGTTTGAGCAGATCATGCGCCCGGTGGTGGAGGCTGGGGGGCGGCCAGGCGTTAACCGTCTGGTCTACATGAAGGCTGTAAAGGGCGAGTGAATGAAGTAGCCGCTTTTAAAAAAGCGGCACCAAAAATTTTGTAAATCCGGGCCGTGGGCCTTGGCGGCGCGGACGCCCATGGCCCGGAGTTACAAAAGTCTTTTTTTCTTTTTCTACAGAAAAAGAAATGCTTGT
>JAQNCU010000152.1 GCA_029077775.1 Acidocella sp.
CGTGCCATATAAATAACTAAGTGCGGCGGCATCGACGAGGGCATGGCGAACAAGCCAGAAGCGATGGGTCAAACTCATTCCCCCATTG
Organism: Acidocella sp.; assembly: GCA_029077775.1. Classification (GTDB taxonomy): domain Bacteria; phylum Pseudomonadota; class Alphaproteobacteria; order Acetobacterales; family Acetobacteraceae; genus Acidocella. Next base: position 89 of record JAQNCU010000152.1, read on the forward strand.
ATATAAGTGCGCCACGGCGGCGGGCCGCGCGAAATTCCAGCCCGAAAACGGCCACAGCACCCAGCATCCAGGCGAGGTTCAACAAGGCGGCCAGCAGCATCTCGTGCCAGTTTACAATCCGGTTCAAAAGGGCATCCCGCATACCGGCGAACACATGGGCGGCGGGCAGCATTTGCGCGACAGGCTGCAGCCAGGCGGGCAGGGCGGTGACGGGATAATACACACAGGCAACCGGCGTGATCCCGAAGGCGATGGTCCAGGCCAGAGCCTCTGCCCCCGCGCCGTAACGGAACAGCAGCGAGACGATGCCAAGTGCTATCCACCAGCCCATGAACAACAAATTCAAAAAAAACAGCAAAACCACCGGACCCAGCGTCAAAATATTGTACCGGTACAAGGCATAAGCGATAATTGTGGCGGGAAGCAGGCCGATGACCGTGCGCAGCAGCGATACGGCGAGCAGCGATCCCACCATCTCAGACGGCCGCAGTGGGCTGGCAAAAATATGCCCGAGATTGCGCGACCAGATTTCTTCAAGAAATGTGAAGGTAACCCCAAGCTGCCCGCGCAGGGTGATCTCCCATAACAACACCCCGGCGACCAGCGACGCCGTGGCTGGTATACCGCCTTGCAAATGGGTGCCGGCAAAATACCGCGCGGTGAACCCCCAGATCAGCAGGTTGAGCGTCGGCCAATAGGCAATTTCCACCAGCCGTGGCCAGGAGCGGCGATAGACCGCGATATGCCGGTAGATCATCGCCCAGATGCGGGTGGCGGCGTTCATATCGCCGGGCTCCGCGCGATATCGAGAAACACCTGTTCGAGATCATCGCGGCCATAGCGGGCGATCAATTCCTCCGGCGCGCCCCGATCGACAATCCGGCCCGCTTTCATCATCAGAACATCGTCGCAGAGCGGTTCAACCTCGGCCATGTTATGCGAGGCAAGCAGGATGGCGGCACCCTCGTCCGCGCAATATTGCTTAAGCGTGGTGCGCACAAAATCGCCGGTATCGGGGTCCAGGCTGGCGGTGGGCTCATCCAGCAGCAATATCTCGGGCTTGTTGATGAAGGATTTGGCCAGCGCCACGCGGGTTTTCTGCCCGGCGGAAAGCGCCCCTGTCGGGCGGTTTCGCAGGGCGCTGAGGTTGAATTGCTCCAGCAGGTCCTCGATCCGCCGGGCCAAACGCGGCACGTTATACAACAGCCCGTAAACCCGCAGAGTCTCAATCACCGAGAGCCGCGCGGGCAGCGCGATATAGGGGGATGAGACATTCATGCGTGCCAGCGCGGCAAAGCGGTCGCGCGCCATGTCGTGTCCCAGCACCATGATCTGCCCGGCGGTGGGGGTAAGCAGCCCGAGAGCCATGGAGATGGTGGTGGTTTTGCCCGCCCCGTTGCCGCCGAGCAACCCGAGCACCTGGCCTTTGCGCAGGGTGAAGGAGATATCATCCACCGCCAGGGTGTGGGGGTATTTTTTCGTCAGGTTCTGAACCTCGATGGCGAGCATGATGCTGGATAGGCGGGCGGCACGCACAAGCCAAGGGGCCACGCACGCATGGCCATAACCCGTCAACCCGCCTAATTCATTAGGCATGGATGACCTTGCCCTTTATATCCACTGGCCGTTTTGCCTCGCGAAATGTCCGTATTGCGACTTCAATTCGCATGTCCGGGATCGGATTCCGCAGGCGCGGATGGCGGCGGCTTTGCGCCGGGAGCTGGCTTTCGAGGCCGCGCGGATCGGCCCGCGCCGCCTGACCTCGATTTTTTTCGGCGGTGGCACGCCGAGCCTGATGGCGCCTGAGAGCGTGGCGGCGCTGATCGCGGATGCGCGCGCCTTGTTTGCCGCCGCCCCGGATATCGAGATCACGCTGGAGGCCAACCCGACCAGCGTGGAGGCCGGGCGGTTTGCGGCTTATGCGCAGGCGGGGGTGAACCGGGTTTCGGTGGGGGTGCAGAGCTTCGAGCCCGCCGCACTGGCGTTGCTCGGACGGGAGCATTCCGCCGCCCAGGCCATCGCGGCGATTGAGACGGCACGAGCACATTTTCCAAGGTTATCCTTCGACCTTATCTTCGCCCGCCCAGGGCAAAGCCTGGCCGCGTGGCGGCGGGAATTGCGGTTCGCGTTGTCGCTCGCGGCGGATCATTTATCGCTCTACCAGCTCACCATCGAGGAGGGAACGAAATTCCATACCTTGTATCAGCGCGGCGCGTTTACCTTGCCCGATGCCGCCCTGGCCGCGGATTTATACGACGAGACGGCTGAGGTGGCGGCGTCGTTCGGCCTGCGCGCCTATGAGGTCTCGAACTACGCCGTTCCCGGCGGCGAAAGCCGGCATAATCTGAGTTATTGGCGGTATCAGGATTACGCGGGCATCGGCCCCGGCGCGCATGGGCGTCTCACATTGGCGGGTCGCCGGGTGGCCATGTCACGCCACCGCGCGCCCGAGGCCTGGGCGGATCTGGTCGAGGCAGGGGGCAATGGGGCAACACATGAGGATGCTCTCACGCCGCTCGAACAGGCGCGCGAGGCGCTGTTAATGGGGTTGCGGCTCGCCGACGGGATCGCCCCGTCGCATTTTCGGGCGCGCACGGGCACAAGGCTGATGGATGCCATCGATCATTCGACCCTCGCATCGGCCATTGCCGAGGGGTATCTCATCTTGTCCGAGACCCGGCTTTGCGCCACGGCGGAGGGCCGCAAGCGGCTGGATGCATTGCTGCCCGCCCTGGCGCTATAGTATATAGCTCTGGACCGAGGGAGCGCCCGGGCCGCACGGAGTGACTATGGATTACGTATCGACACGCGGCGGGGCCGAAAAACTGGATTTCGCGGGCGTGCTGCTGGCGGGCCTCGCCAGTGATGGCGGGCTTTATATGCCTGAGAGCTGGCCGGTCTTCTCCAAGACTGAACTGCGCGCCCTACGCGGTCTGCCCTATGCCGAGCTTGCCGCCCGGGTGATGGCACCTTTTATCGGGGATGCCATCCCGTCCGTGGCCCTGCAGGCCATGTGCCGCAGCGCCTATGCCGGGTTTGCGCATCCGGCGGTGGTGCCCCTGGTGCAGGTTGGCACAGGCTGTTTCGCGCTGGAATTATTTCACGGCCCCACTCTGGCCTTTAAAGACCTTGCTTTGCAGTTGGCCGGGCATTTGTTTGAATATGTGCTCAAAGCGCGCGATGAGCGTGTGTGCATCGTCGGCGCAACATCGGGAGACACCGGCTCCGCCGCCATCGAAGCGATGGCGGGCCGGGCGCGCATCGATATCACCATATTGCACCCCGAGGGCAAAACCAGCGAGGTGCAGCGCCGCCAGATGACGACTATGCGGGCCGATAACGTCATGAATATCGCGGTCGAGGGTAATTTTGATGATTGCCAGGACATCGTGAAGGCGCTGTTCGCCGATGGCGCGTTCCGGTCTGAGGTGAAGCTCTCGGCCGTCAACTCGATCAACTTCGCGCGGATCGCAGCGCAGATCCCGTATTATGTCGCCGCCGCTTTGGCCTTGGGCGCGCCCGATGCGCCGGTTGCCATCAGTGTGCCCACCGGCAATTTCGGCAATGTTTTGGCCGCCTGGGCGGCCAGCCGCATGGGCATTCCGGTGCAGAAATTCATCGTCGCCAGCAACCGCAACGATATCCTGGTCCGGTTTCTGGCGGGTAACGACATGAGTATTCAGGGTGTGGCCCCCAGCCTGTCGCCATCCATGGATATCCAGGTCAGTTCCAATTTCGAGCGGCTTTTGTTTGAATTCCTGGGCAGGAACGACGAGAAAACCCGCTACGTCATGGCAAGTTTCCGTGATACCGGCAAAATGCCCGTGCCCGATACTGTCTGGCGCGCGATCCGCCGGGAGTTTGTGGGTTTCACGTTAAGCGACAAGGCGACTTTGGCGGAAATCGCCAGAACCTACCGGGAGGCAGGCTACCTCGCGGACCCGCATACCGCCATCGGGCTCGCCGCCGCGCGGGCCTTCGGGCCGGTCGGCACGAACGTGATCGTGGCGGCAACCGCCCACCCCGCGAAATTCCCAGATGCGATGGCGCAGGCGGTCGATTTTCGCCCGCCCCTACCGCCGCATCTGGCCGACCTATATGAAAGAGACGAATACTTTACCCGTGCGCCCAATGATTGGACGAATATAGCGGGCCGCGTGCGAAATTTTGTGAACAGGAATGCGTGAAGATGGCTGAACAAGTGTCGATAACCAAGCTGCCCTCTGGCCTGACAGTGTTGAGCGAGCGAATGGACCGTGTTGAGACCGTGTCCTTCGGGGCCTATATCGGGGCTGGCACCCGCCATGAGACCGCGGCTGAGAATGGCGTGGCGCATTTTCTGGAGCACATGGCCTTCAAAGGCACCGCCACACGCTCAGCCATCGACATCGCCGAGGCCATCGAGGATGTCGGCGGGCATATCAACGCTTATACCTCACGCGAGCAGACCGCTTATTACGTCAAGCTGCTGAAGGAAGATCTCGCCCTCGGCGTGGATATTATCGGCGATATTCTGTGTCATTCGAGCTTCGAGCCGGAGGAGCTGGAGCGCGAGCGCGGCGTGATTTTGCAGGAGATCGGCCAGGCGAACGACACGCCCGACGATATCATTTTCGATCATTTCCAGACCGCCGCCTATCCGGCGCAACCTATGGGCCGCCCGGTTCTGGGCACCGAGAGCATTATTCGCGGTATGAAGCGGGAAGCCCTGCCCGGCTTCATGCGCGCGCATTACACGCCCGAGAACATGGTCATCGCGGCTTCGGGCAATCTGCACCATGACCAGGTGGTGGAGCTGGTCGGCAACCATTTCGCCGATCTGCCGCAGGCTGAGCGCGCCGACCCGATGTCGGCTGACTATATGGGCGGTGAGTATCGCGAGGCGCGGGACCTGGACCAGGCGCATATCGTTCTGGGCTTCGCCTCACCGGGCTATGGCGAGCCGGATTACTACCCCGCGATGTTGCTCTCCACCCTGCTCGGCGGGGGGATGTCGTCCCGGCTGTTCCAGGAAATCCGTGAGAAACGGGGGCTGGTCTATTCCATTTACAGTTTTACCGCCCCGGCCAAAGATGGCGGGTTGTTTGGCATTTATGCTGGCACCGGCGAATCTGAGGCGGCGGAGCTGATGCCGGTGACATTAGAGGAGTTGGCCAAGGTTCAGCATGCCATCACCGAGGCCGAGCTGAACCGGGCCTGCGCGCAGCTGAAAGCCGGGTTGCTGATGTCGCTCGAATCCACCGGCAGCCGTTGCGAGCAATTGGCCAGGCAATGGCAGATTTTCGGGCGTGTGATCCCGGCGGCGGAAACCGTGCGACGGATCGAGGCGGTGACGCAGGCCGACATTAAAGCCGTGGCGGCGAAAATTTTCCGAGAACGACCAACTTTGGCAACGCTGGGGCCGATCGCCCAGGTGCCGAAGCTGGCCGCGATCATCGACCGGCTGGCGGCATGAGCACCACCGAACAGGACACGCTGCTGCAACACGCGCAGGATTTGCTCCGCGCAGCGCGCGCCGCCGGGGCGGATATGGCCGATACCGTGATGAATGTCGGCTCATCGGTCTCGGTCCAGCGCAGGCTGGGCAAAATCGAGGAGACCGAGCGCGCTGAATCCCGCGAGCTCGGCCTGCGCGTATTCATCGGTAAATGCAGCGCCTCGGTCTCGTGCTCGTCGATCGACCCATCTGCCTTTGCCCGGCTGGCTGAACAGGCGGTCGCCATGGCGCGCGTGGTGCCCGAGGACCCCTATACCGAGATCCCGGAAGCCCCTTTGCCACTCGACGCCGCCCTGCTGGATGTGGACGACCCGCGGGAGCCCGATATCGGGACCCTGATCGCCCGCGCCGCCTGTGCCGAGGATGCCGCCATGGCGGTTCCCGGCATCACCAATTCCGAGGGTGCCTCAGCCTCCTGGTCGCGCAGTTACTCCCTGCTTGCCACCAGCCTTGGTTTCGCCGGAGTTTATCCGCGTTCGTATCATGGCGTGTCAGTGACCGCGATTGCCGGTTCGGGGACCGGCATGCAGCGCGATTATGAGTATGACTCCGCAAGCCATTCCGAGGATCTGGAAGACCCCGCCGCCCTTGGCCGCCGGGCTGCCGCCCAGGCGCTCGCCCGGCTGAACCCGGCGCGGCCCAAAACGGGCAAGGTGCCGGTGATGTTCCATCCGCGCGTGGCGGGCAGTTTCCTCGGGCATCTCGCCGCCGCGATCAATGGCGCGTCGATCGCGCGGGGGACGTCGTTTTTGAAAGACCGGCTCGGCCAGGCGGTATTCGCACCCGGGATGCGCATCATCGACGACCCGCTGCGCCTGCGCGGCCGCCGCTCCCGCCCATTCGACCGCGAAGGCCAGCCGGGCGCCACCCGCGCCTTTATCGAGGACGGGGTGCTCACCAGCTGGATTCTGGACACGCGCAGCGCCAACCAGTTGGGGCTTAAATCCACCGGGCATGCGGGAGGCACGAGCAATTTCTATCTCGAACCGGGCCGTTTGAGCCCGGAGGCGCTGATGGCCGATATATCTGAGGGACTCTACGTGACCGAGATGATCGGGATGGGCGTGAACGGCATCACCGGGGATTATTCCCGCGGCGCGGCGGGCTTCATGATCCGCAACGGCGTTCTGGCCGAACCGGTGGCGGAGTTCACCATTGCCGGGACGTTGCAGGAGATTTTCGCCCATATCACACCGGCCAGCGACCTCGCGTTTAAACGCGGCACTGACAGCCCCACCCTGCGCATTGAGGGGATGACCTTGGCCGGCGCCTGAATTGTCGGCGGAAAGAACGCCGACACCAAACGGCATTTTCTATGACGATTGGTATAAATTCAGATGATTGCTGTTATACCAGCTGGCCTAAAGAATGACTCTTTGCGGGCAGCAAGCGCTTCTTTTTGTGAACAAAAAGAAGCAAAAAAACATTATTAATCTGGGCCATTG
>JAQNCU010000153.1 GCA_029077775.1 Acidocella sp.
TTAAGGATGAGGAGGGTTATTTTTACGTGGCCCTGGTGGTCGCGGGGCGTAATATGCCGGAGCGTCGGTCGGGGTTCGCGTCATCAAAAATGTACGGGGGATCGATTGGTTTATTCAGGCACAACCGTATCAAATTACCATTTGATCCTGTCTAAAAGACCTAAAACCTCCTCGATTGGCACGGACATTGTTAACTGATCAGGATGAAGTCCTTGCGTCGTTTCATCCTCGTTACCGAAAACTAAATCGTATTCAACCCCGCACAAAGCTGATAGCCGCCTGTAACAGTAGTTCTGATAACTCGGGTTATGCAATTCAAGTAACTTTGCATCTCGCTGGCAAAACCCGATATTTGTTAAGCCCGCGCCATGCTGACCAACAATAACGTCCGCTTGAGCAAATAAACTAATTTGTTCCCGGAAAGAAAGATTTGATAATATAATGGTGCTAAAGCCACGCTTAAAGAGTGCATCGGCAAGTTCATTTTCATTAGATAATTTTCTTCTACCAGTGTCTGATCTCGAAATGAAAATTTTCTTTGGACCTGAATATCCACGAATAACCAGAAGATCGCGCAATATTCTAAATGTTTCGAGTACGGTATAATTAGGGTTTAGACCAATTCCACCGATAGGCTCGGGATAAAAAAGTTCGTTGACATGAATTTTTGAAAATTTCTCGAGAATAAAATGTGGAAACTTAAGGTATTTTGCTAACGATTTTGCCGATAAAATTTGATATTCCTGGGATATTGGAGGAAAAAGAATGGCTGGCGTTTTTTCCATTTTCACGTAGCGCGTATAAAGAAATGCTGTATACAATTTGGGTAGGAATAATACGAGCCAATGGTAATAATTGTCAGGAATGCCGTGGTGACACGATAGTGCAAAATCTACATTTTGAGGCTGGGCTTCATTAACAATGTTCCATGATGATGTTCCATTTTTAAAAATAGAATTTTCGAAATAGTGAAGGGGGAAATGAGATGTTGTTTCTTTCGCTAAATACCCATCGATCGTGACCAGACCATAACCTGTATGTATGATACAATCAGATAATCGGTAAATACATGGCCGAAACGTGGGATATTGCCCAATATCCCAGGTGTCCGAATTATTGGGTTTTGGTAGAACAATTTCTCTATTTTCAAATCCGTGACTTGAGACATCTACGTTGAATGTGGTAAATTCAAATTTTGATATTCTTTTTTCCAGTTTTTCTATTTTTCCAATTTCATCAAAGTATGACCAATTATATTGGGTACCGAATTGATGTTCTTGCGATAAAGTTGGAATGATCATTACGAAAATAGAGAGTAATTGAAATTGATGAATAATAGAGAAAGATGGAAATTATTTTTTTTATCATTATGCATCTGGGTTTATACCAAGCAAAATGTCAGCCAGGCTAACTTTCTCTGGACGGTAGGGTGATACTGTTGCGTGATAGTTTTTTAATGCGCCGATTGCTCCAACAGGATCCGTCATGTCTATATCTCGAAGTTGCCATGGCGCATAATCCCACCATTTTACATCGAGCATCGGCTGAATTAGATCTTCCGCAATACGGTACTTTCTAATAATCGCGGGATTGCCAGCAACAACAGCGTAGGCGGGCACATCTTTCACCACAACCGCATTCGCGGCAATGATGGCACCATGCCCGATGGTCACGCCAGGACGGATAAAGGCCCCATGGCCGATATAAACATCGTTGCCTATTTTTGTGGTTTTCAACTGGGTGGCAATTTTGCCGGGCGGCAAAGACGGAGAGAAATTATGGTACAATGAGGCTCCGTCGAATTTTTCGCCAACCCGGAACAAGTTTGCCATATAAAAAGCCGGGCTCGTTGAGACCCAGTTGGTTGGATGGTCGCCCCGACCGATTTGGACGTCTTCACCTATGGATGTGTACCGGCCTATCTCGACATTGAAATAAAATCCGCGAACGGCATAGCTGAACGCCCCCATTTGCAGGGCATAATTAATATGCATCCATTTAATGCTGCATGGCGGCTCAAAGATAAGGTTCTCGGCAATATCCGCGCCCGGTCCATGTAATACTTCCAGGCCAGCATCCGCTAATTTAGTCAATATATCTTGAGTAAGCCGTATCATGTGAATAATCTCCTCTCAAGCAAGGGCCAGCAGCGATTGACGCAAATACTGCTCTCGCCAATCGTCATTTGTAGAATTCGCCTGCTTTTCCAGTGTCAGTTTAGCGCCGTTGATTGTTAGATCTGATATATCGAGATATTGCCCGAGATATTTAATTACTGATTCTGTATCGGCGACCAGATGCTCATAATACACATAGGCCGGAACAATGCCATTGCGGGAAAAAAATAGGCTGAATTGCTTGTAGGATTCACATATATCCTCGATGATCGTCGTCAGTTCGTCGGCATTGAAACTCAGCGTGCGTGCAGCCACCGCATCAGGCGTGGTGGACATGAATTTGCCGGTCTGAAACGCAATACCGTGAGAGATCGCTTGGCCAAGTTTGTCGCCACGCTCGATCACGACAAACCGGCTGCGGCTTATGATTTGATCCAGGATTCCGGCGCGGGCGAGCAGTTCAATATGCGTAGAGGCGGCCTTGACCATCACCAAACCATTGCGCGCGGTTTGCCGGACCAGGAATGAGATGTAGTCATGGAAAGATCTTAAATTCCGCCGCTGCGCATGTTCTATTACGGTATCGAAGTTTAAGTTCTCACCAGCCTCGGGCAGTTTTCCGTCCGAGGAGAGGATCTCCGCGAGATAGTTCGAGCCACAACGATTGGTGAAACAAATGAAAATAAACCGCAAATCTGGTGAAATGTCAGCCGGACGGTTTTCAAGACTGCCGAAATACGCAGTTATTTTGTCAAGATGTTCGTTAGAAACAACCTCAGGTATATAAAGGGAAGGTAAAGGGGCCATAACCTCGCATTATATTGTGTATTCAAAACGAATCAACGCCCCTTTGCATGATTCACCGCAGGCGATGGCCTCAGGCCATTGCGGCTCTTAAATTCGCGTCGATTTTGTCCAGAAAATCCTGGGTGTTCAGCCACGGCGCATCCCGGCCCACCAGCAGCGCCAGGTCTTTGGTCATGAAACCAGCCTCCACGGTCTCCACGCAAACCCTCTCCAGCGTCTCGGCAAAGGCGGTAACATCCGGGGTATCATCGAACTGCCCGCGATAGATCAGCCCGCGGGTCCAGGCGAAGATGCTGGCTATCGGGTTGGTCGAGGTCTGGCGGCCCTTCTGATGGTCGCGGAAGTGCCGGGTTACTGTACCGTGCGCGGCCTCTGATTCCACGGTTTTCCCGTCCGGGCTGAGCAGTACCGAGGTCATGAGCCCCAGGCTGCCGAAACCCTGCGCCACGATGTCAGACTGCACGTCGCCGTCATAATTTTTGCACGCCCAAACATACCCGCCGGTCCATTTCAGGGCGCTGGCCACCATGTCGTCGATCAGCCTGTGCTCATAGGTGATCCCCGCCGCATCGAACCGGGTTTTGAACTCTGCGTCGAAAATCTCCTGAAAGGCATCCTTGAACATGCCGTCATAGGCCTTCAGAATGGTGTTTTTGGTGGAAAGATAGACCGGATATTTGCGGGTCAGCCCGTAATTGAAGCTGGCGCGGGCAAAACCCTGGATCGAGGCCAAGGTGTTGTGCATGCCCATCGCCACGCCGGGGCCTTTGAAATCGTGCACATCCAGCAACATGGGCGCGCTGCCATCGGTGGGGTGGTATGTCAGCTGCACCTTGCCCGGGCCGGGGATCTTGGTCTCGGTCGCGCGGTAGATGTCACCATACGCATGGCGGCCGATCACGATCGGCTCAGACCAGTGCGGCACCAGACGGGGGACGTTTTTGCAGATGATCGGCTCGCGGAAAATCGTGCCGTCCAGCACGTTGCGGATGGTGCCGTTCGGGCTGCGCCACATTTTTTTAAGGTTGAATTCTTTCACCCGCGCCTCATCAGGGGTGATTGTCGCGCATTTCACCCCCACGCCATATTGCTTGGTCGCATAGGCAGCATCCAGGGTCACTTTGTCATCGGTCTGGTCCCGATACTCGATCCCGAGGTCGAAATATTTCAGGTCGATGTCCAAATAGGGCAGGATCAGCTTCTCTTTGATGAAGCCCCAGATAATCCGGGTCATCTCGTCGCCGTCCATCTCCACAACCGGGGTTTTGACCTTGATTTTCGCCATTTTGGGATTCCTTGATGCGCCGGGGCCTCTGTATCACCCTGGCGGCATGAGACAACCCTGCGCCGCCCGCCGCATGGACGGGTCGCGCCCGGCGCGATAGGAAATCACCCAGGCGGGCAGGGAGCGTGATGATGAGCGGGCGAATGGCGGCAAAAATCGACTGGGCGAGCGACTGGGACCGCGATGCGGCTTTGACGACGGCCCGCCTGCTGTTGGAGATCAAGGCCGTCAACTTCCGGCCGGAAAAGCCCTATACCCTCACTTCGGGCTGGAAATCGCCTGTTTACATCGATTGCCGCAAGATCATTTTCTTCCCCCGTGCGCGCGCCAAAATCTGTGACCTCGCGGTTGAGAAAATCGCCCGGCATGTCGGGTATGAGGCCATCCAGGCCGTGGCGGGCGGGGAGACAGCGGGCATTCCCTTCGCGGCCTGGATCGCTGAGCGGATGGGCGCGCCCATGGCTTATATCCGCAAGCAACCCAAGGGCTTCGGGCGCAATTCATTGATCGAGGGTGATGTGCCGGAGGGCATGAACACATTGCTGGTCGAGGATCTGACCACCGATGGCGGCTCCAAAATCGCTTTCGCGAAGGCGCTGCGCGATGCGGGCGCCATCTGCAACCACACATTCGTGGTGTTTTTCTACGGCGTGTTTCCTGGCAGCTTCGAGACCCTGGCGAAAATGGACATCACATTGCACCATCTATGCACCTGGTGGGATGTGCTGGAGGCCGCGAAGGACCAGCCCTATTTCTCGGATACGGCGCTGGCCGGTGTGCGCAAATTCCTGGAAAACCCCATGGCGTGGTCCGCCGCGCATGGCGGGGTCGCCACGGAGGAAGAGGCTTTGGCCCGCAAGCTCGGCAAATAGCCCCGCCATGCCGGGCGATCTGGTCACCGCGTTGACGGCGTTACTGCCTGCTGGTGCCGTGCTGACCGTGCCCGCCGACCGCGTCGCTTATGAGCGTGACTGGCGACAATTATATGCCGACCCGGCCCTTTGCGTCGTGCTACCGCACAGCACCGCGCAGGTCGCGGTGGTGGTGGCGCTTTGCGCCGCGCACCAAACCCCCATCGTGCCGCAGGGCGGCAATACCGGGCTGGTGGCGGGCGGTGTGCCAGGCCCAACCGTGCTGCCAGGTACGCTGCCGGTGGTGCTCAACCTGTCGCGGATGCGCCAGATTGTCTCAATCGATACCCAGGGCAACACCATGCTCGTTCAGGCTGGGGCCACCCTGGCTGCCGTGCAAAATGCCGCCGCTGAGGCCGGGCGGTTATTTCCCGTCAGCCTGGGGGCTGAAGGCTCGGCGCAGATCGGCGGCGTGATCTCCACCAATGCGGGCGGGGTCCAGGTGGTGAAGTATGGCTCGATGCGCGCCCAGGTGCTGGGGCTGGAGGTCGTGCTGCCCAATGGCGAGGTCTGGAATGGCCTGCGCGCTTTAAGAAAAGACAATACAGGTTTTGATCTAAAACAAATATTTATTGGGGGCGAGGGCACGCTCGGAATCATCACCGCCGCCACCCTGGCGCTTTCCCCCGCCATCACCGCGCGGGCCACGGCGCTGGTCGGCGTGGCGTCAGTGGCGGCTGCGCTGCGGCTTTTTGAGGCGTTGCGCGAGGGTGCCGGGGCGGCGCTCAGCCTGTGTGAGCTGATCTGTGGCCCGGCCATGGTGCTGGCCGCCGCCCATGCACCCGGCGCGAAGCTGCCCTTTACGGCCGCGTGTTATGTGCTGACCGAACTATCCGGCACAGGCGGCGGCGCGGATGTCAGCGCGGCGCTTGAGGCGGTTTTGGCGGCCATGCTGGAAAATGGCGTGGCCAATGACGCGCTGATCGCCCAATCGGACCGTGAACGCGCGGCCCTCCTCGCGCTGCGCGAGGCGGTGCCGGAGGGCGAGCAGCGCGAGGGCGGTGCGGTGAAGCATGATGTGTCGGTCCCGTTGGGCGAAATCCCCGGGCTCGTGGCGGCGGTCGAAGCCCTTATCGCGGCGCGCTACCCGGATTGCCGGTTGAATATTTTCGGGCATCTGGGAGACGGCAATCTGCACATAAATATCCGCCCGCCAATGGGGCAAATAGTGGCGGCTTTGGCCGACGTGAAGGCAGATATCACCCGGGATGTCGAGGCGCTGGCGGTGGCGCGCGGTGGCAGCTTTTCAGCCGAACACGGCATCGGGCGGATGCGCCTGGCGGGCATGCGCGCGCATAAATCGACGGTGGAACTCAACCTCATGCGCGCCATCAAACGCGCCATCGACCCCTCAAACCTTATGAACCCTGGAAAAATGATCCCTGAGGATGACCAGACATGACCGCGCTCACTGATTTCCCGGGCCAGACCTACGATAAACTCCGTTATGGCGACACTGACCGCCAGGGGCATATCAATAATGCGGTGTTTACGTCACTCTACGAGACCGGGCGGGTTTCCATCCTGCATCATGAGGGCCAGAAGCTTGCCGCTCTGGACCATAGTTTCGTGCTGGCACGCATCGCCATTGATTACCGGGCGGAGATGTTCTGGCCCGGCCTCGTGCAGATCGGGACGGGGGTGAAGCTGGTCGGCACCAGCTCGATCACCTTCGCGCAGGCATTGTTTCAAGACGGCAAATGCGTCTCCACGGCCGAGAGCGTCGTGGTCCAGGTCAATGCCGAAACCCGCCGCGCCGCGCCGATCAGCCCGGCGGCGCGCGACAAACTGGCGTCGCTGATCATCGCCTTTTATACCAATCCGCGAAGACAGTGACACATCCAAGTAAACAGCCGCTTTTTTGAAAAAAAGCGGCGCAAAAAACTTTTGTTATGCCGGTGCCGGGC
>JAQNCU010000154.1 GCA_029077775.1 Acidocella sp.
CCTTTTAAAATTCGTTGACCCTGAGCATCTCCACATCAATCGAAATTTAACGCCGATCAAGCGTGTGTGACGCTGTTCTCTTGACAGCAAGGTTGATGCCAGCGTGTAAACGCTGTCACACAATGTTACAAAACCGCCATGTGAATTGATAACTTGCCGTAAACGGGAGGTTAACGACATAAAACTAGCCTTCAGAGCCGATAATTTCACAAAAATGTCGCCTGGCCAGACGGCGGATCGCACTGCGGCATATTCGCAACAGCCATCACGCAAATTTTCATCGAATTGAAATAAATAAGCGGAATTTTAGATCAATTCACGCCTAAAATATCAGCAAATAGTTTGGTTTGCTGAATCGCACCTTGAAATTGGAAAATCCTTTCGCAGCGCCCTGCCGCAAAAAACGCCACAAATCCCTGATGTTCCAGGCTGAAATCAGCCCCAAACCAGGCTGCCCGGGGCATGGCAATGCGCACAGGCGGGGGACCATACAGGCTCAGAAATGTGGCACACGTCACACACCCAGCCCGGCGCGGCACCACCCACCGGCGCGGGCTTGCCATCCAGCTTCGCGAGAATCGCGGCCGCCCGCCCATCTGTCCCACCTTCATTCAGCGCCGCCTGGGCATGGGACCGCGCCTCTCCGGTCAGCCCGGCGGCGAACGATGTCGCCGCCAGCAAATACTCACTCTCCACATGCCCCGGTGCCTGCGCCGCCAGCACCCCCGCCGCCTGCGCGCGCGCCAGGGGGGTGGCGTCGGGTGCCAAAAACGCCTCGGCGATCATCATGTGCGGCCGTGCCTTCCACCCCGCCAGCAACACCGCCCGCGCGCCACGGGTTTTGCCCGCATCCGCCAGTAACCGGGCATATTCCACCACGGCGGGTGCCAGCCCAGGGTCTGCGCGCACCGCCTGTTTGGCGAATTTGCGCGCGGCGGTTTTATCCACCGCCTGCCGCGCCGCCCCGGTGGCCAAGGCCGCAATCTGCGCCGGGGTGCGCGCCAGTTTCAACGCGCTGGCATAATGTTTTTGCCGCACCGCCAGCGCCAGGCGCTTATCCGCCAACCAATGGCTTCCCGGGTACGCATCCTCCGCCGCCTGCGCATGGCCCTGCGCATCCTCATGCGCGCCCTCGGCAAAACTATGCCGCAGCAAGCCCCGATGGCCGATAAACCCCATCTCCTTATGCGCCGCCAGCACCATAAACGCCGCCTTGGCACGGTTGGCATCTCCGGCCAGCCGTGCCGCCTCAGCCGAGAGCCACAGGGCCAGCGGCCCATCGCCCGATAATTTGCGCGCCCGCGCGGCCTGCGCCGTCGCCGCCTTGGCGTCGCCCGCCGCCAGCGCCACCATGCCACGCTGGGTTGCCAGGTCGGCCTGCGCCAGCTTGCGCCCACCGCGCCACGCCCCCAGGCTGCCCGGCGCGCGGCGCAACCCGCCCAGCACCCGCAAAACCACCGTCAAAATCAGCGCGAGGACGAACAAAATCAAAACCGCCCCGGGCACGGAAACCTGCACCACATACGGGCCTGAATGCGCCACAACCTGCCCCGGCAGCGTGCCGATCCACCACGCCACCGCCAGAAATATCGCGGCAACCAGCAGGAATTTCAGTGCCCGCAACATGCCTCAGCCCTGCGCGGCCATGGCGATCAACGCCGTCCGCGCCGCCAGCAGCCCGCGCGCCTGTGCCAGCCACCCCGCCATGGCCTGCTGTGTCGGCAGGCTGAGCGTGCCGAGCTGCGCCACCGCCCCGGCGAGGTCGCCTGCATCCAGCTGCGCCTGCGCCAACCCGATCACCGCCGCCGCGGGGCCGCCGATAATCACATGCGTGCCATCGCTGATGGTGATCAACGATGCGAGCTTCTCGCGCACCCGCGCCCAGTATGAGATATGCGCATCGCCGGAAATACTCGCCGCCTGCGCGGCGGCGGCCGCCCTGGCAAAACTCAACCGCAACGCTGCCTCGGTCGGCGGGGCGGCGCTGGCATAACGTGCCAAAGCGGGCGGCGCGTGGGCAATCACGCCCAAGGGCAGCCCGGCATCCAGTGCCATCCGCGCGCCCGCCAGCTGGTTCAACAGCTCAATCCGCGCCGTCAGCTTGGTCAAATCCGCCGCATTCGCCTGCACGCTGGTCAGCGCCCCATGGTCGGCGGCCACCTGGGCCTGCACGGCGTTCACCTGCGCCGCTAAAGCGATGTATTTCTGCGCGAGATCGGCCTGCACGCTCACCGCATCCGGGGCCGGTTGGGCGCGCATCAATTGCGCCTGCAACTGGTTAATTTGCGCCTGCAACCCGGTAAACTGCGCGTCCTCGGCATTTTGCAACGTGCTCAGATGCCACAGATAAACCTCGCCACAGGCCAGCCCGCCGGCCAGCAACAGCCCGAGCACCACGCCCAAAACCACCCACGCGCCGCGCCGCGCCGGGCGCGCCTCTGCCGCTGGCTGCACGGAAATCTCGGTCTCGCTCATGCCAACAACGCCATCATGTCCGCCTCACTCGGCGCTACTGCGACACGGATCGACGCCCAGGGCAAGCCGCAAAGTGCCCCAGCCACCGCCGAACTCAGGGCGCAGGCGATCATCGCCTGTGTTCCCGGCGGCGATAATCGCACAAATGCCCGGGCCGACTCGGCGGAATAAAACAATGCCGCATTCACCTCACCCGCCGCCAGCGCCGCCAGCGCCTGCGCCGGAATGGCGCGCACAGGCTTGGCCGCATAAACCTTCCGGCGCGTCACGGTCAGCCCCGCCGCGCGGAGCCGCTGTGCCAGGGCGATGCCATGCCGCTCCCCCACCGCCATCACATGCAACCCGGCCAGCTTGCGCGCCGTCACCAGCCGGAACAAATCCTCGGCATCGCCGCGCGCACTCTCCACCCGCGGGAACCCCGCCGCACGCAACCGCCCCGCCGTGGCATCCCCCACACAGAATACCGGCACATGGCTAAAGGCAGGCGGCAGGCACGGTACCGCCTGGCCGCTGGTGATAATCAGCGCGGCAGGCGCGGCTGGTAGCCGTGCGGCCACTGGCCGTATTGTCAGGCTTGGGGCCAGAATCGCCTCATGCCCCAGTGCCTCCAGCTTCGCCGCGGTGGCGCTGGCACCCGGTTCTGGCCGCGTGACCAGCACCTTCACGGCGCAAAAATATCGGCCGGGCTGTCGGCTTTCAGCGACAATCCCAGCTCCCGCCCCATCGCCTGGGCATCCGCCCTGGCACTTGTCACCGTGCGCCGGAGCAAAAACGACCCGTCCGCCCGCGCCACAAGGCCAATCAGATACAGGCTGCCATCCGCCAGTAACCGCGCATACCCGCCAATCGGTGTTCTGCAAGACCCGTCAAGTGCTGCGAGCAAGGCCCGCTCGGCCGTCGCCACCGCCTTGGCCTCGGGGTCCTCGATGCCCGCGAGCAACGCCAGCAGCTCGGTATCGGCGCTGCGCACCGTAATGCCGACAATCCCCTGCGCGGCGGATGGCACCATCAGCTCGGGGCTCAGCACCACGCTCGCCCGCGCGCCCAGCCCCAGCCGCCGCAGCCCGGCATAGGCCAGCAGGCTGGCATCAACCTCACCCGCCGCCACCTTCGCCAGCCTCGTGCCCACATTGCCACGCAACAGCGCGAAATTCAGGTCCGGGCGGGCATGTTTCAACTGCGCCTGCCGCCTGACCGAGGCCGAGCCGATCCGCGCACCGCGCGCCAGCGCGTCATAGGGCGAGGCCGGGTCCGGCACCGCATGGCCGGGCGGCAAAATCAGCACATCGCGCGCATCCTCGCGCTTCAACGTACAGGCCAGCGATATGCCATCCGGCAGCGTGGTTTCCAGATCCTTCAGGCTATGCACGGCAAAATCGATCGCCCCGGCCAGAAGCTGATCGTGAATTTCCCTGGCGAACAACCCCTTGCCGCCAATCTCGGCGAGTGCCCGGTCCTGCACCGCATCGCCCGTGGTCATGATGATACGTTCCTGGAACACGTGCTGGCCGCGCAGCACCGGGCAGAAATGCTCCAATATCGCCAGAAAATTCGCCGTCTGCGCCCGCGCCAGCGGCGAGCCGCGCGTGCCCACCTTCAACGGCAGCTCACGCCTGTGGGGTTCCAACTTGGTTGTTGTCGGAGGGTTACCCCCGGGTGTTACGCTTTCCACAAAGCTGCTCTAGATCGTGCATCATGGAAAATAAAGCCGTCCCCGTATCCGGCCCGGTTCTCGGTATTGAAAGTTCGTGTGACGAGACCGCTTGCGCCATCCTCGCCCCTGACGGGCGGATCATGGCGGAGCTGGTGCTCAGCCAGCTTGCCGACCATGCTGCCTTTGGCGGCGTGGTGCCAGAGATCGCGGCGCGCGCGCATCTGGGTGCCCTGCCCGCTTTGGCGGCGGCGGCGCTGCAACAAGCGGGCGTCACCTACACAGACCTCGCCGCCATCGCCGCCACGGCGGGCCCCGGGCTTATCGGCGGCCTGCTGGTCGGCACGGGCTTCGCCAAAGGCGCGGCCATCGCCGCCGGGCGGCCCTATCTCGCTATCAACCACCTGGAAGCCCACGCCCTCACCGCCCGGTTACCTGGCCTTGGCCACGCGCCCCTTGCCTTTCCCTATCTCCTTTTGCTGCTCTCGGGCGGCCACAGCCAGATCATGCTGGTGGAGGGTGTTGGCCAGTACCGCCTGCTCGGCGCCACGCTGGATGACGCGGCGGGTGAAGCCTTCGACAAATCCGCGAAGCTGCTCGGCCTGCCCTATCCCGGCGGCCCGGCGCTGGAAGCCATCGCCGCGCATGGCGACCCCACCATCCACAAACTCCCCCGGCCTTTGCGGCACCGTCCGGGCTGCGATCTGTCTTTCTCCGGCCTTAAAACCGCCCTTGCGCTGCTCGTCGCCGCCGAGCCGCCTGGCCCGCTGCCGTACCAATACGCTGCCGACCTCGCCGCCGGGTTTCAAGCGGCGGTCACAGACATCCTGGTCGACCGCCTGACCAACGCGCTGGCCATGGCGCCACAGGCTAACACCGTGGTGGTCGCGGGCGGGGTTGCGGCCAACCAGGCCATTCGCGGCAGCCTTGGCGCCATTGCCCAGGCGCACGGTAAAACGCTCATTGCGCCGCCTTTGCGCCTGTGTACCGATAACGCAGTAATGGTCGCCTGGGCGGGGATCGAGCGTCTGCGCGCCGGGCTGTCCAGCGACCTTGCCGCGCCCTGCCGCCCGCGCTGGCCGCTGGAAGCATCATGAATTACCGCCACGCCTATCATGCTGGCAATTTCGCTGATTGCATGAAGCACGCTCTGCTCATCGCGCTCATCCAGGCGCTCCAGCAAAAACCCAAACCGCTGGCTATCATCGACACCCATGCGGGCACGGGTCACTATGACCTTTCAGGCGTCGAGGCCCAGAAAACCGGAGAATGGCAGGCCGGCATCGGGCGCCTGCGCTTGGCCAGGCCCGCCGCTCTTGGCCCCTATATCGACCTTATCGAGCGCCTTGGCCTGTATCCCGGTTCTCCCGCCATCGCCGCCGCGCTGTTGCGCCCGCAGGACCGTTTGATCGCCTGCGAATTACACCCCGTTGACGCCGCCACGCTCCGCCGCGCCGTTAACGGCCCGCCCAACATCGCCATCCATGCGCGCGATGGCTATACCGCCCTCAACGCCTTTCTCCCGCCGCCGGAGCGCCGCGCCCTCATCCTCATCGACCCGCCTTTCGAACACGGGGATGAGTTCACGCGACTCACCGCTTGCCTTACCGCCGCCCACGACAAATTCCCCTCGGGCGTGTTTGCCGCGTGGTACCCGATCAAGCACCGGGCCCCGCCGCGTCTGTTCATTGACACACTGCGCGCATCGCGCCTGCGTGACGTGATCACCTGTGAGCTTTGTCTGCGCCCGCCGGTCAACCCCGACACGCTGAACGGCTGCGGCCTGCTCATCGTCAACCCGCCCCATCAATTCACGCAGACCGCCGCCCCGATCATGGCGGCCCTCGCTCAAATCCTGGCCGATCCTACTGGCACGACCGCCATCACCCGAGAGATCGATGAATAACCACGCACCCGACATCGCCATCATCGGGGCCGGGGCCTGGGGCACGGCGCTCGCCATCCTGTTTGCCAGTAATGGCAAGCCGGTCACTTTGTGGGCACGCAACCCAGATCTTGCCGCTTGCCTTGCCACCACCCGCGCCAATCCGCGCCTGCCCGGCATCGCGCTTCCCGAAGCCCTCGCGATCACCAGCGGCGATATCCCCGCCGCCGCCATCACACTCCTCGCCACGCCGATGCAGGCGCTGCGCGCCACGGCGTCCTTGATCCCGCCCGCAGGCGCGCTGGTGCTGTGCTGCAAGGGGGTGGAAGCCGACACCCATTTGCTGCCCCCCGAATTATTCCCCAACCAGCCCGCCGCCATGCTCACCGGGCCGAATTTCGCGCATGAAATCGCCGCCCTGCTGCCCGCCGCCGCCGTGCTCGCCACCCCCGACCCTGACCTGCGCGCCGGCCTCATCGCCGCGCTCGCCACGCCCAGCTTCCGGCTCTATGGCAGTGCGGATATCATCGGCGCGGCACTGGGCGGAGCCGCCAAAAATGTCATTGCCATCGCCGCCGGGGTCGTCATTGGGGCCGGGCTGGGCGAGAACGCGCGCGCCGCCCTCATCACCCGTGGTATCGCTGAAATCGCCCGGCTCGCGGCACGCCTTGGTGGCCGGGCCGAAACCATCTCCGGCCTGTCCGGCCTTGGCGACCTGCTGCTCACCTGCACAGGCCCCAGCAGCCGCAATTTCTCCCTCGGCCTCGCCCTCGGCCGGGGCCAATCGCTTCCCGCCATCCTGCAATCACGCGCCAGCGTGACCGAGGGCATCGCCACCGCCCCGGCTTTGCACGCCCGCGCGCTTGCCGTGGGCGTTGAGGTGCCGATCACCGCCGCCGTGACGAAGCTGCTGGGACATGAGATAACCATCGCCGAGACCATCAGAACCCTGATGCAACGTGCTTTGAAGGAT
>JAQNCU010000155.1 GCA_029077775.1 Acidocella sp.
CTTCCGGGGAGACATTGAACAAGCCCAAAACGCGCCCCGCCGCCACCATCCCGGCCGCCGCATCCACCTCACCCGCCAGTGCGGCATCCGCGAGTTTATGCAGCCCCGCTATGGCGCCAGGGATGTTCAGGTCATCGCGCAACGGCCCCATCACCGGCTCTGGCACAGCCACCGCCACAGCAATGGCGGGATGCGCCGCCAGCGCCCGGTAAAACCGGTCAAGCTCCCGCTTGGCCGCGAGCAACCCGGTCTCGGTGAAATCAAGGTCAGCGCGATAATGCGTCTTCATCAGCAAAAACCGCACAGCCTCCCCCGGTGCCTGCCCCAGCACATCGCGCAACACCCGGAAGTTACCAAGCGATTTGCTCATCTTCTCGCCGTTCACCAGCAGCATCCGGTTATGCACCCAGACATTGGCAAAGCCCGCCCCCGGGAACGCGCAGCATGACTGCGCGATCTCGTTTTCATGGTGCGGAAAGATCAAATCCGAGCCGCCGCCATGCAGGTCGAAACTCTCCCCCAGATGCTTCCAGGACATCGCCGAGCATTCAATATGCCAGCCTGGCCGTCCACGGCCCCACGGGCTCTCCCACCCCGGAAGATCATCCGGCGATGGCTTCCACAGCACGAAATCCCCGGCATCGCGTTTATAGGGTGCCACATCCACCCGCGCCCCGGCGAGCAGATCCTCGGGCGACCGACCCGAGAACGTGCCGTAACGCGGGTCGGAGGCAACACTGAACAGCACATGCCCCGCCGCGACATAGGCGTGGCCATTGGCGATCAACCGCGCGACGATCTCGATGATCTCCGGCAGATGCGCCGTCGCGCGCGGCTCGATATCCGGCGGCAGCGTGAACAGCGCCGCCATGTCATGATGATAATCACGGATCGGCCCGGCTGTAACCTCGTCGATCGAAACACCTTCGGCCTTGGCGCGCGCATTGATCTTGTCGTCGATATCCGTGATGTTCCGGACATAGGTGACCTTCGGGTAGAGCCCGCGCAGCAGCCGGACCAATACATCGAACACCACGACATTGCGCGCATTGCCGATATGCGCCCGATCATAAACCGTCGGCCCGCACAGATAGGCCCGCACATGGGAAGGGTCGAGTGGCACAAACCGCTCCCGGGCGCGGGTCCGCGTGTTATACAGGGTCAATTCATTCATGCCCCGCTCATCGGAGAGATTGGCCAGCAAATCAAGCCGCATTGATTTTTCGTGGTAATCCCCGCCAGATACCGTCATGGACCAGATTCTCGCTTACATCGATACGAACCTCGATGCCTCGCTCGACCGGCTATTCGCCCTGTTGCGCATCCCCAGCATCAGCGCCCAGCCCGCCCATGCGGCGGATTGCCGCCGTGCCGCCATGTGGGCGCGCGATGAGCTGGCCAGCCTGGGCTTCACCGCCCGCCTGTCTGAAACCACGGGCTTGCCCGGCGTCATCGCCACCCATCATGGCGCCGGACCAGATGCCCCGCATGTGCTGTTTTATGGCCATTACGATGTCCAGCCCGCCGATCCGCTGGATTTGTGGCACGCCGACCCGTTCGATCCGCAATTGGTGGATGGCCCGCGCGGGCGACGGATTATCGGACGCGGCGCGGTCGATGACAAAGGCCAGGTGGTGAGTTTTTTGGAGGCCGTGCGCGCCCATCTCGCGGTCACAGGCACGCTGCCGGTTCGCCTGACGATTTTGCTGGAGGGCGAGGAGGAATGCGGCAGCCCGTCACTCGCTGAGTTGCTGAGCCGTGAGCGCGCCAACCTCGGTGCTGATTTTGTCCTTGTCGCCGACACCAATATGTGGAATTTCGACACCCCCGCCATCACGATGTCTCTGCGCGGCATGGCGGCAGTCGAGGTTACGATCAAAGCCGCCACGCGCGACCTGCATTCCGGGCTGTTCGGCGGCATCGCGCTGAACCCGATCAACGCGCTCACCCGCATCCTCGGGGACCTCACCGATGACCAGGGCAGCGTCCGCATCCCCGGATTCTATGACGGGGTGAAGCCCGTACCCGAGGCGTTGCTGACATCGTGGCAGGCGCTCGGCTTCGATGCCGAGGCGTTTCTTGGCGATGTCGGTCTGCACAGCCCTGCTGGCGAGCATGGCCAATCCCCCTTGGCCCAGCTCTGGGCCCGACCGACCGCCGATATCAATGGCATTTATGGCGGCTATCAGGGGGATGGCTCAAAAACAGTGATCCCGGCGGAGGCAACCGCCAAACTAACCTTCCGCCTGGTGCCCGGCCAAGACCCGGCGGCGATCCTGGTAAATTTCGAGCGGTTCGTGACCGACCGTCTGCGCCCGGACGCCAAGGCCAGTTTCAAGAGCTTCGGCGCGTCGCCCGGTTTCGCCATCAGCCCGAACGCGCCTTTCATGCGCGCGGCACAGGCGGCCCTGGCGGCGGAATTTGGGAAGCCCGCGGCGCTCATTGGCTGCGGCGCGTCCATCCCGGTGGTGGAGGCATTTAAAACCCATCTCGGGCTGGACACGCTGCTGGCTGGCTTCGGGCTGGAGGATGACTGCATCCACTCACCGAACGAAAAATTCGAGGTCGGCTGTTTCCACCGCGGCGCGCGTGCCCATGCCAGGTTACTGGCCGCCTTCGGACCCCAATAGAGACGACAATCACTCTCGCGCGGCAGGCGGGCGCAGGGCACATCACTGATAGCGTATGGCGTCCTCGATATGCTCGATCCCGGCGGGGCTGACCAAAGCGACGTTGAAGATGGTGCCTTCCCGTTCCCATTCAGGGTGCTGGGCCAGCGCACAGGAAGCGGCCTCCCATAACCGGGCTTGTTGCCGGGGTGTCACCGCATAAGCACAGGCGATGGCGCTTGGTCTGGCCTTGACCTCGACGAAAATAAGGGTCCGCGCATTGGCGACAACAAGATCGATCTCCCCGCATCCGGTTCGCAGGCGCCGGGCAAGAATACTGTAACCATTTGCCGCGTATTGTGCCGCGACATCATCCTCAGCATGGCGGCCCCGCAGCTCCGCGCGGCGGCGCGTCTCACGTGCAGCCATGCGCTCTGGCACAGCAACATGACGCGCGATGGCACCGTTTGAGCGTGGAGAGATGAACGAAACGCTAATGTCCATCCCCGATTATTAATGCCACATGATTAACAAATTATAACAAAATTTTACGCCTTAAGGTTGCCGCCACGAACCGCGCGGCTGGCCGGCGAATTCCTCGGCAACGGCGAGGCCGAGCGCCAGCAATACAGGCCCCACAAAGATCCCCAGCGCGCCGAAGGCGATGGCCCCCCCGAGCACGCCGATCAGCGTTAAGGCATAAGGCAGCGAGGCACCGCGGGCGATCAGCCATGGCCGCACGATCGAGTCCGCACCACCGACGACGACGAAACAATAAACCAGGAGCAGCACCGCGATCAGCAGATGCCCGGCCCCCATGAGGTACAAACACAGCGGCACATAAACGATCACCGCCCCCGCCGGGACGATCGAGATCAGCCCGGCAAAGCTCGCCAGCAGCAGGGCCTGCGGTGCGCGGGCAAGCTCGAACCCGACAGCGTATAAAAACCCCTGCAACGCGGCGGTGCCGACGATGCCAAACACCACACCGCGCACCGTGCCCGCCACCAGGCTGAGCAGATGATCGACACGGCTTTCAGTCATGATCCGCACAAACAAAAGCCGCAGCCGCGCGACGGTCATTTCACCCGACAGGAAAAAGAAAAACGCGATGAAAAGTGCCACGACGATACCGACCAGCCCATGCATCAGCCGGAACACGAGAATAATCCCCGAATGCGCAACCGCCCCCAGTACCGGCTGCATGGTGCTCGCCGCACCGCCCAGATCATCAGCCGAATTATTCCAAAAATCGCTGATCAGCCCCCCGATCAGGGGAATTTTCTGCAAGAACACCGGGGCCGGTGGTAACCCGTTCTGCAGGGCACTTTGCACCCAGCCCCGGCTTTCCCGCACTTCCCGGGCGGCGACCAGCGCGATGTGGACCAAGGGGACCAAAATCACAGCGGCCATGACCAGGGTGATGACAAACGCCGCGACGCTGGGCCGCACATGCACCTTGAACCGGGCGTAAACTGGCCAAAGGCAATAGACCAGAATGGCGGCCCAGATCATCGCGGGAAGGAACGGCAATAAGATCAGCAAGCAAGCAATGCCGAGCCCGGTAGCGAGCGCCAGCAGCAATATGCGTTCGGATTTCATGCGGCGGAACATGCACGAGGAGGAGGAGGCACAGCAAGGCCCAGGGGCGTATTGCCCGGAAACAATCAGAGGTTTTGATTAAAATCTCAGAAAATTTAGATTTAATTGTATTTTTCGACAACTCATGTGTAAATGGTAACCTGATCAAATCTTACCGTTTTATGAGATAGTACGCCGGGATATGAATAAATTTTTTAAAAACATACCGCTACCAGAGGGAGTGGAGATTAATGCGCTTTAACGAAATAGGCCAGCAATTGCGGGCCTACCGCATGGAATCCGGGCTGAAGGCCGAGGAGATCTCGGCACGGCTGGGTGTTTCCCGGGCGGCTTTGTACCGCTATGAGAAAGGCGAGGTTATCAAGCTCGACACCGTCAACAGGCTCGCGGAATTGCTGAAAATTTCGCCGCTCACGCTGATGGGTATAGGGGTTGAATATTATGCGAAACCGATTGGATATATGGAGCGGCTGCGCCAGATCGAGGAGACATCCGACCAAATTTTGCAGGTGTTCGGGCCGAATTGTTACCTGATCTCGTCCGACCAATACGATCAGCTTCTGGTGCAGTTGCTGGAGGAAGGCGCCGAGGCCGGCGGGGCAGAGCGCGCGATGGCGCGGGCGGCGGCGGAACAGCTGATGGGGGTGATGATATCCCGCAAGCGCATGTATGCGGTGCGCAAACCCTCGATCATCGCCATTTTAACAATTGGCTCTATCCAGAAATTTCTCGCCGAAGGCGTGGCGGCGGGGGCCGCGGTCGGCGAGCGGTTGCGTAATGCAGCGCGTGAGATGGCGTTTCGTGAGATGGAGCTGGTGGCGAATTTGATGGAGAGCGAGCCTATTGGCTTGCAGCTCGGCCTGATGGCCAATGGCGAGCCGAACGGACCGTTCACGCTGCTGCGCTCGCGCGAGCGCGCCAGCCTTGCCGTCAACCCCTTCGCCGCCGATGCGTCACCGACCACGCAATCTGGTGTTGCCATGATCACGGGCGCCGAGGACGCGGTGGCGGCGCACCAGCGCGTTGCCGAAATCACCTGGCGCGAAGCGATCAAAGGTGCGGCGGCGGCTGAACGGGTGCGCGCGATGATGGCACAAGCGCGGGGCTGATGGGACCATTGGTTTCCGCCGACTGGCTGCGTGCCCATATTTCCGACACGCGGACCAGAATTCTGGACGCGAGCTATTATCTCCCCACCGAGGGCAAGGATGCTGCGGCCCTGTTCGCCATAGCCCATATTCCGGGGGCCCGGTTTTTCGACCTCGACGTGATCGCGGATCATGAGAGCCAATTGCCGCATATGCTGCCCCGCCCGGCGGATTTCGCGACTGCGGTGGCGGCCATGGGCGTCGGGCGGGAGAGCCGGGTGGTGGTATATGACCAGCGCGGAATATTCTCGGCGGCGCGGTTGTGGTGGATGTTCCGGGTGTTCGGGCATGACGATGTGGCGGTGCTGGATGGCGGGTTGCCGGCATGGATGGCGACTGATGGGGCGGTTGAAAATGGCGCGCCGGATACGGCCACAGCCGGGGATTTTTCCGCCGGGTTCCGCCAGCACATGGTGCGCGACCTGGCCGATATTCAACGCAACCTGACAACCGGCGCGGCGATCATCCTCGATGCGCGGGCGGCGGGGCGGTTCGATGGCAGTGTGGCCGAGCCGCGCGCGGGGATGCGCAGCGGGCATATCCCGGGCTCGCGATCATTACCGTTTGGCGCGTTGCTGCATGACGGGCGGATGCGCGATGCGGCCGCGATGCGGGATATATTTAACCGCCATGGCGTGGACGGATCGCGCCCCGTGGTGGCGAGCTGCGGCTCCGGGGTGACCGCCGCCGTGCTGGCCCTCGGCATGGTGGTGGCGGGGTTGCCGGAGCCCGCGATCTATGATGGATCATGGGCTGAGTATGGTGGCCGGGATGATACGATTGTGGGAACAAGATGAGCCGGAAATTCGAGACCGCTTTGGTGCATGGCGGACGCAAGGGCACCAGGGAGTATGGCTTCGTGAACCCGAAGCTGGTGCGTGGCTCGACCGTGCTTTTCCCGGACATGGCGACCAAGCTGCGGATTGGCCGGATGAAGCGCGAGCCGGTGGAGCGCTACGGCATTTGCGGCAATGAAACGCATTTTGCCCTGGAGGCGATGATCGCCGAAATCGAGGGTGGCAGCCGCGCCCAGGTTGTCGGCTCGGGTCTCGCCGCGGTGACGGTGCCGTTGCTCGCCTATCTGAAATCCGGCGATCATATTCTGGTCCCGGATTCGGTCTATGGCCCCACCCGGTCATTCTGCGATGGCATGCTGCGCCGATACGGTGTGAGCACGGAATATTACGACCCGATGATCACCGAGCCCGCTTTGCAGGCGATGCTGCGCCCGGCGACAAAAGTGATTTTCGCCGAAAGCCCCGGTAGCCACACGTTCGAAGTGCAGGATATGCCCATGCTGGGCCGCGTGGCGCGCGCGGCGGGGGCAAAATTATTCATGGATAACACCTGGGGGCTGCATCATTTCCAGCCCTTCAGCCATGGCGTGGATGTGTCCATCCAGGCGCTGACGAAATACGCGGGCGGGCATTCCGATATCATTTTGGGTGCGGTGACGGTGAACAGCGAGGCTGATTGGGCATGGCTGCGCGATGGTGCGCTGGAGATGGGGTCTTATGCCTCACCCGATGATTGCTGGCTGGCGATGCGCGGGCTGCGCACGCTGCATTTGCGGCTGAAGGCGCAAGGTGAA
>JAQNCU010000156.1 GCA_029077775.1 Acidocella sp.
ATATCAGAGCGGCAAGTCTGCGCCGGAATTTACTGTTCTTTACGGCCTGCACCATGGTCGGTTTTGTCGCCTCGATCCCGCAGGCACGCGCGCAAACAACGACACCGGTCGTGGTGCCAGGGAACGGCGCGCCGACCGGCGCGAGCGTGGACGAGCTTGCGAAGATCAAGGTGCAGTATAAGAAGAATCTTTTGAAAGAAAAAGATTTGCCGAGTGCTGTGACCGAGCTTGGCACACAGGATATTAAGGCCGTGAGCCCGACCATGGGTTCCATCCAAACCTTGCTGAAAATGGCACCATCCGTGCAGGCTTACAGCCAGGGGCCGGGGCAGAGCGCGCCGACGCTGGCGGTTCGCGGTATCAAGAACGATGAATTGGCTGAGACGCTGGATGGCGTTCCGTTGTCAAGTTTCTCGGGCGGTACTGGTGATTATTTATCTAACAACATCGGTGCGCCGATTACGCTGAATTAACTCAGCGCAGCTAATGTGTATCCCGGTGTTGCCCCGCCAGAGGACCAGGGTTTTGGTACGGTGGGCGGCACAATTTCATACGTTAGCAAGCAGCCGACCAACGACCCCTATGCTGAGCTGGAGGGCGGGTTTGGCTCTTTTAACACCCAGCATATCGGCTTCACCATAAATACTGGCAAACTCTATGACAGCCCCGATGCGCCGAAGGCGATCATGCTGTATGATCAGAGCCAGACATCTGGTTATGTGTCGAACACGCCAGCGCAATACCATGATTTCCTTTTTAATATTCAAAAGCCCTATGATGACGGTCTTTCGAAGGTTGGGTTGTTGATCATCTTCAACCAGGGCAAGGGTACGGTTCAGACCACGCCGACGCCAGTGGCGCTGATCAATTCCAATAAATTCACGTATAATTTCCCTAAATCTCTTGGGTATTATAACCAGACCGGTCAATTTCTCACGACGATTTTGAGCGACGAGACCTACATCAGTCCCTATATGAATTTTGATGGGTCGCTGTTCTACAACCATGATTCTAGCACGGTGGACAGTTACGCGGCGCCTTCGACCGTGAATGGCACCTTCCCTTATGCAGTGAACGTGCAAGCACCCTATAATTTCTACGGAGATATTGGGCCAGGCACTTATCATAATACACCGGGTTATTTTACCTATGACCCGACCGCAGTTTTCGGGTCTCCGCAAGCGGGCGAGTCTTCGGAATATACACTTGGCCACGGCAATAGGATTGGCGTAACGGGCAAGCTGAATATTTTTCTGCCGCATAACACCATCGCAATCGGCGGGTTGATCGGTAAGGAGAGTTCCGGCGGGTCTCAGTATATTTACGGCGGGGATTTGGCGCAGTTCAACCAGATCAACGGATATGATTCATTCTCGTTCGGTGGCGGCGCGCAACGAACTGTTTATGTCGGATATATCTCCGATAAGATCGACCTGCTTGACGACAAGCTGCATATCGAGCCCGGTGCTCGGGTTACGGCTGCCTATTCCAGCACCATCACGCAGTTCAGCAGCAACTATCAAGATGCGAAATATCAGAATTTCACGAAAGTTGGCGAGCCATATATCGGTGTTTCCTACGACGCGCCGTTCCATCTGATCCCGTATGCTGATTATGGTAAAGGCTCGCTGTTCTCACCGCTGGCCGATTATGCGGGCGGTTTGAGCGGTTTGCCCGGAACCACGCACGCGCCAACGCCGGAAATTGTACACGCCTATGAAGTTGGCTTGAAATATGACACCCCGTCGCTTTATCTGAGCGCCGATTATTTCTATCAGGCGATCAACGACGCGTTTTCCTTCTATGAAAATTACGCTCTCGGCCAATTCTATTACGCCAACCAGGGCGGCTTCCTGCTGCGTGGTGTTGAGGTCGCGGGTAAATATGCACTCACACCGGAGATTACGCTTCAAGGTAATGCGTCATACAACAACACCGATTATACGCAGAGCGACTTTGCTTTCGTAACGCTACAGAATGACCAGTTCGGGTATGCTTATAAGGGCACGCCGTTCTCAAACACGCCGACCTACCTCGCGAATTTGGCGGTAGATTATGATAAGGGGCCGATCTCCGCGCAGATTTCGGGCCAATACACGGGCCGCGAATATCAGACGACCGATATTCTCACCCCGAATGATCCGACCGGGCAGTTCAGCGGTGCGACCATTACTGATCTGCACAACACAAACTCACCTGATTTTATTGTGAATTTCGTGGGCAGCTACGACATCCCGATCCATAGCCACAAACTCAAGAGCTTGAAGGTGACGTTCACGGCGTTGAACATCATCGACACCCATTACTTCACCTATAAGTACAACTCAGAGATTGCATCAGGTGGTGTTTACTCCATCCTGCCGCAATATGAGAGCGGGTTGATCGGGCCGCCGCGCTCGTTGCAGCTTGACCTCGTGGCGAAGTTCTAACCATTAATCCAGGCTCCCGGCGGTGCGTGTTGCCGCCGGGCGTTGGGTTTTTATGGTGGGGATATACTCTATAAAGCACAAAGGGCGGCGCTTGCCGCCTGATGTGTTTTCAGGCCAATCAGGGCTATGAGATTACTGATTCCGATATTTCTGGCCTTTCTACTGTTCGCGTTGCCCGTTGCCGCCATGGCGGGCGTTGCGGGGAATTGTGGGACGGTGATTATACCGCCCGGATTGGCGGAAGGCCCGGGGGCGGATGTGACATCGTTCAACCCGCTGCTAATCACCTCGGTCTATAATCAGGAAGCATCGAATTTGTTGTTCGAGCCATTATTGTGGATCAACCGGTTCCATGAAATCGATTGGTCGCGCAGCATCGCGCGTTCGGTGACCGTGCAGGATAACGGGCAGGTTTATCAGATACAGCTGCGGCATTGGCTGTGGTCTGACGGTGTGCCGGTTACGGCGGCTGACGTGGTGTATACGTTTGGGCTGATCAAAGCCTATGGCACGGCCTATACCGGTTATGGTGCGGGTGGGATGCCGGATTTGTTCAAAAGCGTGGTGGCGGATGATGCCACGCATTTAACCGTAACCCTGATCAAGCCCGTGAACCCGGAATGGTTTGAGCTGAACGGCTTATCCCAGCTCATCCCGCTGCCGGAACATGTGTGGGGCAAGTTCACACCCGATGAAATCTGGCAGGGGCAGAGCCGACCGGGGTTTTTCCGCGTGGTGGATGGGCCGCTGAAAATCGCCAAATTGGTCTCAGGCGTGGATGCGCAATTTGTGCCCAACCCGAATTATGGCGGGGCGCCGATGCATTTCTCAAGGTTCATCATGAAGTTTGAGGATTCCGAGGGCCAGGAATTGCAGGCCGTACAATCCCGCGACCTCGATGCAAGCAACATTCCGTTTGATTTATACGACCATGCCTCCCGCCTGCCGGGTGACCGGGTGGTGGTGATGCCGCCGTCCTTTTCGTGGGAGGAGCTGGTGCCGAACCTCGCCAACCCCGCCACGCGGTTTTTTGCCGATGTGCGGGTGCGCCAGGCGATGGCCGATGCGATCAACCAGAAGGAGATGATTGCCCTTGCCATGGCCGGGCATGGGGAGTCTGTGCGCGGCCCCGTGCCGCCGGTACCACCCGTGTTCCTCTCCCCCGCCGCCAAGGCCGGGCAATCCCCGGTGGGCTATAACCCGGCCAAGGCGCAGGCTTTGTTGCGCGCGGCCGGGTTTGCGCCGGGGCCGGATGGGATATTGCAGAAAGACGGCGTGCGGTTCAGCTTCACGCTGCTGATCCCCGCCGGGCAGCCGCTGCGCATTGAAATGGCCGAGGCGATGCAGCAGAATTTCCGCGCCGTGGGCATTGAGATGCGCGCCCGGCAGGTGGAATTCAACGAGATTTTGACCGAGATGGTGAACGAGCCCGATAATTGGCAGGCGATTTTGATCGGCGAGGATTTATCCGCTTACCCCACCGGCGAGGGGTTGTTCAAAACCGGCGCGTTTTACAATAATAACGGGTATTCCAGCGCGAAGATGGACCAGTTGATCACGCAGAGCACCGATGCGCCGGGGCGGGATGGGCTCTATGCGTATGAGGATTACGCCACCGCGCAACAACCCGTGATTTTTCTGCCAAACCCGCAATATTCCCTGCTGGTGCGCAAAGATTTGTGGGGCCTGCGGGATTTCATCAACCCGCTGGGGGATTGGGCGCCGGAGAAGCTCTATTGTACGGGCCAGGGTTGATGGAATCCCGTGCGTGGCTCGGCATGGTGGTTCTGGCGTGTATCGGGCTGGCGCGGCCCGCCATGGCGGCGGGCGGCGCGTGCGGAACGATTGTGGTGCCCACGGGCATCGGCGTTTCATCGAGCGCGGATGTAACATCGTTCAACCCGTTGCTGGTGAATTCGCTATATAATCAGCAGGCGGCGGAACTGATGTATCTCAACTTGTTCTGGCTGAATGGCAATACCGAGCAGATCGACTGGTCACGCAGCCTGGCAAGTTCAGTCACCAGCCCGGATAATGGCACCACCTATATCGTGACGTTGAAGGACAGGCATTGGTCCGATGGCGTGCCGATCACCACCGCGGATGTGGCCTATACGTGGAAGCTGATCAACGAGCTTGGCACATCCTATGTGGGCTACGGCGCGGGCGGGATGCCGATGATCGTCAAGCAATTCAAGGTGTTGAGCCCGACGAAGTTTGAAGTGGTGTTGAAGCACAAGGTCAACCAAACCTGGTATATTTATAACGGGCTGAACGCGCTGTTGCCTTTGCCCGTGCATGCGTGGGGCAAATACACCCAGGATGAAATCTGGCAGGCGCAGAGCAGCCCGAAGTTCTTTCAGGTGGTGGATGGCCCGATGCGGCCCGCGCGGCTGGATGTGGGGCTCGACCTCGTGATGGTGCCAAACCCGAATTTTGAGGGCGGCAAGGTGCATATGTCGCGGCTGATCTACAAATTTCTGGAGAGCGATGGCGCGGGCCTGCAGGGGGTTGAATCGGGTGACCTCGATATGGCGAATGTGCCGGATGCCGCGTGGCGGGCCGCCCAGCACGTGCCCGGGTTGAAGCTCGTAAATTTGCCGCCTTCTTCCACGTTTAATGAGATCGAATTAAATCTGCGCGACCCGGATGTGGCGTTTTTGCGCGATTGGCGGGTGCGCCAGGCGATGGCGGATGCGATCAACCAGCCGGAGATGGTCAGGCTGATTTTTCATGGGCAGGGCGAGGCTGTGTATGGGCCTGTGCCGCCCTCCCCGCCGACCTTCCTTACGCCTGCGATGAAGGCCGGGGTGTACCCGGTGGGGTATAACCCGGCCAAGGCGCGCGCATTGCTGGCGGCGGCGGGTTACAGCCCAGGCCCGGACGGGATCATGCGCAAAGACGGCAAACCGTTGTCGTTCGTTTTTTTGATGCTGAGCGGCGATGCGGTGATCGAGCAGATGACCGAATTCATCCAGCAGGATCTCATGAAGATCGGCGTGCAGATGAAAGTCCGCGAGATCGAGTTCAACCAGATGCTGGCCCTGCTGAACAACCCGTCACCCTCATCATGGCAGGCGGCGGGACTGGCCGAGACCCTGACCAGCTATCCCACGGGCGAGGATTTGTTCGCGACCAACGCTTTTGGCAATTCCGGCGGATATTCAGACCCGGCGATGGACCAGTTTATCGCGGATAGCACCAACAAACCAGGATTACAGGGGTTATATGATTATGAGACCTATGCATCCGCCCAGCAGCCTGTGTTGTTTTTCGCCACCGCCGGGGTTTCCATGCTGGTGAACCCGCGCATCCATGGCGCCAGCCATATGCTCGATGCATTTTATAATTTTTATCCGGATAAGCTTTCATGCACCGCGAAATGAACCCGCGCGGGCGGTTGATGAAACATATAGCGGCGGCTGCTTTCGCGCTGGCGCTGCTCACCGCGCCAGCCCAGGCGGCGGACGCCCGAGATTGCGGCACGGTGGTGGTGCCGCCTAATTCTGATATCACATCCTTCTCGCCATTATTCGCGGATTTGCTGGCGAACGGGCAGGCGGCGGAATTGATGTACCCGGCGCTGATCTGGTTGAACGCGCAGGATGATATCGACTGGTCGCGCAGCCTGGCGAGTGCCATCACATCGCCCGATAATGGCCTGACCTATGATATTACGCTGCGGCCCTGGACATGGTCTGACGGTGTGCCTGTGACGAGCGCCGATGTGCTGTATAATTTCAAACTCATCAAGGCATTGGGGCCGGAATATCCCGGCTATGGCTCGGGCGGGATGCCGTTTCTGATCAAATCGATCACCGCGCCGGATGCTTCGCATGTGCAGATTGTGCTCACGCACCCGGTGAACGCGGAATGGTTCATCTATAATGGCATTTCCCAGTTGCAGCCGCTGCCTGCGCATGATTGGTCGCGTTATAGCCTCGACCAGATATTTCAGTTGCAGAGCACGCCTTCCTTCTACCATGTGGTGGATGGGCCGTTGAAGCTGGTGTCTTTCCGCCCCGGGCTCACCGCGACCTATGTGCCCAATCCGGCCTGGCCGGGGCCGAAGATGCATTTCAAGCGTTTTGTGTTCGACACGATCGAGAGCGATGGCGCGGCGTTGCAGCAGGTGGAGGCTGGCGAGATCGATTTCACCGCCGTGCCGACCGAGTTCTGGCGCAATGTGCAGCATCTGCCGGGGCTGCATCTGGTCTATCTGCCGCCGCAATCAACCTGGGATTATATCGGGTTGAATTTCCGCAACCCGAAAGTGGCGTTTCTGCGCGATGTGCGGGTGCGTGATGCGATCCAGGATGCGATCGACCAGAAGGGGTTGATCAAGCTGGCGCTGCATGGCCAGGGCTATGCGGTTTATGGCCCGATCACGTCGGCCGATGGGCAGTTCATGGCGCCGCAATTACGCGCCGGGGATTATCCGGTGGGGTATGACCCGGCGCGGGCGCGGGCATTGCTCGCGCAGGCCGGGTTCAGCCCGGGGCCGGATGGGATCAT
>JAQNCU010000157.1 GCA_029077775.1 Acidocella sp.
CAAGGAAAAGGGGTTTTTCGGCGGGCACGGTATCGTCGGCGCGCAGGTGAGCCTGGGCACCGGGCTTGGCTTCTCGAACTGGTACCGCGAGACCGACAACGTATCGCTGACCTATTTCGGTGAGGGTGCGTCCAACCAGGGCCAGGTCTATGAGAGCTTCAACCTCGCCAACCTCATGAAGCTGCCCGTGGTGTTTATTATCGAGAATAACCGGTACTCGATGGGCACCAGCATCGAGCGGTCATCTGCCTCGCGCGATTTATCGCTGAACGGCGTGCCCTGGGGGATGCCGAGCCTGTCGGTCGATGGCATGGATGTGATGGCGGTAAAGGCGGCGGGTGAGGTGGCGGTGGCGCATTGCCGGGCAGGCAAGGGGCCATTTTTACTGGAGATGAAAACCTATCGTTATCGCGGCCATTCAATGTCCGACCCGGCGAAATACCGCACGCGCGAGGAGGTGCAGCGGATGCGCGCCGAGCATGATTGCCTGGATTCCGCGAAGAAGCATCTGGAGGATCTGGGCGTTCAGGAGGCGGCGCTGAAGGCGTTGGATGACAAGGTGAAGGCGCGTGTGGCCGAGGCCGCGGAATTTGCGCAGGCCTCGCCCGAGCCCGAAGAGGCCGAGATTTGGACCGATATTCTGGTGGGGGGATGAGCCATGGCGGTTGACATTCTGATGCCCGCCCTCTCACCCACCATGACCGAGGGCAAGCTGAGCCGCTGGCTGAAAAAACCTGGCGATGCCGTGAAATCCGGCGACGTCATCGCCGAGATCGAGACCGACAAGGCAACCATGGAGGTTGAAGCGGTGGATGATGGCGTGCTCTCGCGCATTCTCATCGCCGAGGGCACCGAAGGCGTGGCCGTAAATGCCGTGATCGGCGTGATGAACGCCGATGAGGCCGAGGCACCAAAACAGATAGCCCCCGTGAAATCGCCCGCGCCAACCCCGGCCCCGGCGGCCTCGCACCATGCGCCAGCCACGGTGCGGGAGGTGGCCGAGCCGGACTGGGGCGAGACCAGGCCGATGACGGTGCGTGAGGCGCTGCGTGAGGCGATGACCCTGGAGATGCGCGCCGACAAGGACGTGTTCCTGATGGGCGAGGAGGTCGCGCAATATCAGGGTGCGTATAAAATCAGCCAGGGCATGCTCGATGAATTCGGGCCAAGGCGGGTGATCGACACGCCGATCACCGAGCATGGGTTCACCGGCATGGCCGTGGGTGCTGCGATGAACGGGTTGAAGCCGATTGTCGAGTTCATGACCTTCAATTTCGCGATGCAGGCGATCGACCAGATCATCAATTCCGCGGCCAAAACGCTTTATATGTCTGGCGGGCAGATGGGCTGCCCGATTGTGTTCCGTGGGCCGAACGGGGCGGCGGCGCGGGTGGGGGCGCAGCATAGCCAATGCTATGCAAGCTGGTACGCGCATTGTCCGGGGTTGAAGGTGGTGGCCCCCTGGAGTGCGGCGGATGCCAAGGGCTTGCTGCGCTCGGCCATCCGCGATCCGAACCCGGTGATTTTTCTCGAAAACGAGATTCTGTATGGCCATACCTTCGATTGCCCGGTGGGCGAGGATTTTGTGTTGCCGATCGGCAAGGCGAAGATCGAGCGCGCGGGTGACAACGTGACGATCATCGCGTTTTCCGTGATGGTGGATGTGGCGCTGAAGGCAGCGGATGAGCTGGCCAGCCAGGGGATCAGCGCCGAGGTGATCAATCTGCGCACCATCCGGCCTTTGGATGTAGAGACCATTATTGCCAGCGTGAAAAAGACCAGCCGCGTGGTGAGCGTGGAGGAAGGCTGGCCGTTTGCCGGCATCGGTGCCGAGATTGCGATGACGGTAACCGAGCATTGCTTTGACTGGCTGGACGCGCCGCCCACCCGCGTGGCCGGGCTTGACGTGCCGATGCCCTATGCCGCCAATCTGGAAAAACTGGCGCTGCCACAGCCCGCATGGGTGGTGGACGCGGTAAAAAAACTGTTCTGATCGATGGGTGTGGGAGGGGTGCGCTGATGTCCACCAATATTTTGATGCCGGCTTTGTCGCCGACGATGACAGAGGGCAAGCTCTCGCGCTGGCTGAAAAAGGCGGGCGATGAGATAAAATCTGGGGACGTGCTTGCCGAGATCGAGACCGATAAGGCGACGATGGAGGTTGAGGCGGTCGATGAAGGGTATCTCGCCGAGATTATCGTGCCGGATAACACCGAGGGCGTGGCGGTCAATGCCGTCATCGGTGTGATGACGGAGACCAAGGGCGGCAAAATTGATGCGCCGAAGCCCCCACCGCCGGAGGCGGTAAAGCAAGCACCGGAGGCGGTAAAACCAGCACCGCCGGAGGCGGTAAAGCAAGCGCCGGAGGCGGTTAAACCAGCACCGCCGGAGGCGGTAAAACCAGCACCTCCAGCAGCGCCAGCGCACGAGGGCGATGAACGGGTTTTCGCCTCGCCTTTGGCCAGGCGGATCGCCAGGCAATCAGGGATCGATCTGGCCAGCATTAAAGGCAGCGGCCCGAACGGGCGGATTGTAAAGGCCGACCTGGATGGCGCGGCGGCGCCTGCGGTGCCACCGGCACCGGAAAAAACGGCACCGGCACCGGCCCCGGCGGCAAAGGCGCCCGCAATGGCGGTCAGCGCGCCGCACACCAAAATCCCGAATTCCACGATGCGCAAGGTGATCGCCAGGCGGCTCTCAGAGTCCAAGCAGAGCGTGCCGCATTTCTACCTCACCACGCATATCGAGATCGACGCGCTGTTGAAGCTCCGTGCGGCGCTAAACGCGAAATCACCGAAGGAGGGTGCGGGGGCGTTCAAGCTGTCGGTCAATGATCTGGTGATCAAGGCCTGTGGGGTGGCGCTGCGCCGCCATCCGGGTGTGAATGCGAGCTGGACTGATGCGGCGATCATTCAGTACGCGGATGTGGATATCTCGGTCGCGGTGGCGATCCCCGACGGATTGATCACGCCGATCATCCGCCAGGCGGATACGCTGGGGCTGGTGGCGATTTCCCATGCCATGAAGGATTTGGGCGCCCGGGCCAAAGCCGGCAAATTGAAGCCCGATGAATACCAGGGCGGCGGGTTTTCGATCTCCAATCTGGGCATGTTCGGGATTGCGGAATTCTCCGCGATCATCAACCCACCGCAAGCCGCCATTCTGGCTGTCGGCGCCGGGGAGGCCCGGGCCGTGGTGAAGGATGGGCAGCTGGCGGTTGCCACCATGATGAGCGTCACCTTGTCCTGCGACCATCGGGTGGTGAATGGCGCGCTGGGGGCGCAGTTTCTGGCGACCTTGAAGGGATTGATCGAAGAGCCCTTGAGCCTGATGCTGTGATCCGGCTTCGCGCGGCGCTGCCGGGGGATGTCGGCATTATACATAACTTCATCCGGCGGCTGGCGGCCTATGAGCGTGAACCCGACGCGGTGAAGATGAGTGTGCCAGCATTGCACGAGGCATTGTTCGGTGAAAAGCCGCGCGCCGAGGCATTATTGGCCGAGGATAACGGCGCGGCGGTAGGGTTCGCGGTGTGGCTGGAGACATTCAACACCTGGACAGGCTCTCCCGCGATGCATCTGGAGGATTTGTTCGTCGATGAGGCGGCGCGCGGGCGCGGGGTGGGGGCGGCGATTATTTCGCACCTGGCAAAGCTGGCAATGGCGCGCGGCTGCCAGCGCCTGGAATGGATGGTGCTGGACTGGAATGAGCCCGCGATCAATTTCTACCGGCGTCAGGGTGCGGCGCCCTTGGCGGATTGGACAAAATTTCGCCTCAGCGGCGCGGCCTTGGCCGAGGCCGCCCAACGGGAGGATTTGAGTTATGACGGATGAGAGTTTCGACCTGGTCGTGGTCGGCGGCGGCCCCGGCGGGTATGTGGCGGCGATCCGCGCGGCGCAGTTGAAGATGAAGGTGGCGCTGGTCGAGGCCAGGCATCTGGGCGGCATCTGCCTGAACTGGGGGTGCATCCCGACCAAGGCGCTGCTGCGCTCATCCGAGATCAACCATTTGCTGCATAACATGGGCCAGTTCGGGTTCAGCGCGGATAATATCGCGTTCGATCTGGATAAAATCGTGCAGCGGTCGCGCAAGGTGGCGGGGCAGCTCTCGGGCGGCATCGGCCATTTGA
Organism: Acidocella sp.; assembly: GCA_029077775.1. Taxonomy (GTDB): domain Bacteria; phylum Pseudomonadota; class Alphaproteobacteria; order Acetobacterales; family Acetobacteraceae; genus Acidocella. Next base: position 4,130 of record JAQNCU010000157.1, read on the forward strand.
TGAAGAAGAACAAAATCAAGGTGTATGACGGGTTTGGCAAGCTGGCCGGTGGCGGACGGCTGGAGGTGACCAAGGATGCCAAGCCTGTGGCGATGTTGCAGGCCGCGAATATCATTCTGGCAACCGGGGCGCGGCCACGCGCGGTGCCGGGCATCGAGGTCGATGGCAAACTGGTCTGGTCGTATTTCGAGGCGATGGTGCCCAAGGCGATGCCGAAATCATTGCTGGTGGTGGGCTCCGGCGCGATCGGGATCGAGTTTGCGAGTTTCTACCGGAATATGGGCGTCGATGTCACCGTGGTGGAGATGATGGACCGCGTATTGCCGGTGGAGGATGCCGAGATCTCGGCGCTGGCCCGTAAGGCGTTCGAGGCGCAGGGCATGAAGATTTTGACCTCGGCGACGGTGACATCACTCGTCAAAGGTACCGATGACGTGACCGTGACAGTGGAGTCCGGGGGCAAGGCGCAGGTGATCACCGTGCAACGGGTGATCTCAGCGGTCGGGATTGTCGGCAATGTCGAGGGGCTGGGGCTTGAAGGCACCAAAATACGGGTGGAGCGCACGCATATTGTGGTGGATGGCTATGGCGCGACCGGGGAGCCGGGGGTGTTTGCCATCGGCGATGTGGCGGGGCCGCCATGGCTCGCGCATAAAGCGAGCCATGAGGGCGTGGTGTGCGTGGAGGCGCTGGCGGGGCTGAAGCCGCACCCGTTCGAGACCGGGAATATTCCCGGCTGCACCTATTGCCGGCCGCAAATTGCCAGCGTGGGGATGACCGAGGCCAAAGCGAAAGAGGCGGGGTTAAATGTCCGGGTCGGGCGGTTTCCATTTATCGGCAATGGCAAGGCGATTGCGATGGGCGAGCCTGAGGGCATGATCAAGACCGTTTTTGATGCCAAAACCGGGGCATTTCTGGGCGCTCACATGATCGGCGCAGAAGTAACGGAGATGATCCAGGGCTACGTGATCGCCCGCCAATTGGAAACCACCGAGGCCGAATTGATGCATACGATCTTCCCCCACCCCACGATCAGTGAAGCCATGCATGAATCGGTGCTTGACGCTTTCGGTCAGGTTATACATTTCTAGTGCCCTGCCCCTGAAGTCCGCTGCCGTTTGCAGCGGGCGAAAGGGATAAGCAGGCCACGGTAAGTTAAGGGCTGGCATCCCGCGCAAGGAAATATTTCAATGTCACGAATTTTAGAGGCGGGACACTAGCCCATGAATACGCGCATCGAGATTGACCATCGGGTTCGGCATCCGGAGAAAGCGGCGCGGGCGGATAACCCGGGAGCGGCGAAGCCTGCCTGGATCCGGGTGAAGGCCCCGGGGCATCCGGTTTACCATGAAACCCGGGCCCTGATGCGTGAACTGAATCTGGTGACCGTGTGCGAGGAGGCGGCGTGCCCGAATATCGGCGAATGCTGGAGCCAGCGCCACGCGACCATGATGATCATGGGCGAGATCTGCACCCGGGCCTGCGCGTTTTGCAATGTCAGCACCGGCGTGCCGAACGCGCTGGACGCGGATGAGCCAGCGCGTGTCGGCGCGGCCGTGGCGGCTTTGGGCTTGCGGCATGTGGTGATCACCTCGGTCGACCGCGATGACCTGGCCGATGGCGGGGCGGCGCATTTCGCCGCCGTCATCCGCGCGATCAGGGCGCAGGCCCCGGCCACCACAATAGAGATTTTGACGCCGGATTTTTTGCGCAAGCCCGGCGCGCTGGAGCTTGTGGTGGCCGCGCGCCCGGATGTGTTCAACCATAATCTGGAGACGGTGCCGCGATTATACCCGGGCATCCGGCCGGGGGCACGGTATTATCAGTCCTTGCGGTTGCTGGACCGCGTGAAGATGCTGGATGCCTCGATTTTCACCAAATCCGGGATGATGGTGGGGCTGGGTGAGGCGCGTGCCGAGATTGGCCAGGTGATGGATGATCTGCGCGTGGCGGATGTGGATTTCCTCACACTCGGGCAATATTTGCAGCCCAGTGTGAAGCACGCGGCGGTGGCGCGTTATGTGCCACCCGAGGAGTTTGGGGACTATGCCGTAATGGCCCGCGCAAAGGGGTTTTTGCAGGTTTCGGCGAGCCCGCTCACGCGCAGCTCGTACCATGCGGATGAGGATTTCGCGGCGTTGCGGGCCACGCGGGCCGGGCAGGGTGCGGCGTGACCACCTATGCCGAGAAAAAGATCGTGCCTTACACGCCGTCACAGCTTTTTGCGCTGGTGGCCGATGTGGCGAAATACCCGAGCTTTCTGCCTTGGTGCGTAGGCGCGCGAATCCGCAGCCATGTGGGGAATGATCTGGTGGCGGATTTGACCATCGGGTTTGGGCCCTTCCGGGAGAGCTTTACCTCCCGCGTGACCCTTTTGCCGCCGGACGCAACCGGGGCATGCGCGATAAACGTGAAATATGAGAACGGGCCATTCAAATATTTGCACAACCGGTGGAATTTCAGCCCCGACCCGCAAGGGTGCCTGGTGGATTTTTACGTCGATTTCGAATTCAGGAATTTCGTGCTGCAAAAAGCCATCGGCGCGGTGTTTGGTGAGGCGGTGCGCCTGATGGTGAACGCGTTTTTGCGCCGCGCCCGCACGGTATATGGCCCGCCTGTGCTGGGGGCAGCCAAGCAAGTGGCATCCCCCGCGGTACCAGGCAAAGCGTAGGCTTATACCAGCTGGCCTAAAGAATGACTCTTGGCGGGCAGCAAGCGCTTCTTTTTGTGAGCAAAAAGAAGCAAAAAAACATTATTAATCTGGGCCATTGGGGTTCCAGAAGCCCGGCACCGGCATAACAAAAGTTTT
>JAQNCU010000158.1 GCA_029077775.1 Acidocella sp.
ATACCGGCGATGGCGAGATCCCAGAGGGTTTTGTGCTCGAACGGGGGTACGGCGATGCCTTTGATGGCGGCAAGTGCGGCGTAGATATTGGCAAGGCCCGGGCCGGAGACGATGCGCTCATTCGAGCCGCGGCCATGCCGGGCGCGTAAATAGGCGAGGATGGCATCCTCCACGGTATCACGCGGGGCGAAATCGGCGTGGCCGCCCTCACATTCGATGATGTGGGAAACGCCCTTCCGGCGCAGCAATTGCGCAACCCCGAGGCCGGTGCCAGGGCCGAGCAGGGTGGTCACCCCCTCGACGCGTGGCGCGTCGGGGCCAGTTATGTGGCGCAGATGCGCCGGGGTTAGATGTGAAACGGCATGGGCGACCGCCCCGAAATCATTGACCAGCGTGAGTTGCGCGACGCCGAGGTCCCGCGCCAGGCTGGCGGGGCGGATAACCCAGTCATGGTTGGTCAGTTGCAGGGTCTCACCCCCGATGGGGCAGGCCAAGGCGAGCGCCAGGGCATCGGGCGGGGTGCCGCCTCTGGCGATGGTGTAGGCGCGCCAGCAGCTTATCAGGTCGGGGTAATCGGCGGTGTGCAGAGTGGTGGCGGGCCCGAGTTCGAGCACCCTGCCACGCGCGATGCGCGCGGTGCAAAAGCGGGCATGGGTGCCGCCGATATCGCTGGCAACGATGTCACGCAAGCAAGCGGCCTCTAATCCACCCGCCGTTTATATTTCGGCTTGGGTTTTTCCAGCGACAACCCGCCATGCAGCGCCGAGCCACGGCCCGAGAGCGACGGGTTGGTCATGAAATACTCATGCGCCGAGGCGGGCGGGTCGCCGGGGATGATGCGTACCCAGCTACCATCGGGCTGCAATTCAGAGCTTTGCGCGTCATCCCGCAGGTTAACCACCATGATCTGGTCCAGCACCTGGGCGTGGACGGTGGGGTTGTGGATGGGCACAAAGGTTTCCACCCGCCCGTCCATGTTGCGCGCCATCCAGTCCGCGCTGGACATGAACACCCTGTTCTCACGCGCAGGCAGCGCCTGGCCGTTGCCGAACACGCAGATGCGCGCATGTTCCAAAAACCGCCCGACGATGGATTTAACCGAAATGGTCTCCGACAGGCCGGGAACGCCGGGGCGCAGGCAGCAAATGCCGCGCACGACGATGCGGATGGGCACGCCGGCGCGCGAGGCTTCATACAGATGGTCGATCAGCCGATCATCGACCAGCGAGTTCATTTTCAGCCAGATGCCCGATGGCTTGCCCGCTTTGGCGTGGGAAATTTCATCGTCGATCAGCGCATTTATGGTGCGCCGCGTGGTCAGCGGCGAGAAGGCCAAAGCCTCCATCGTCTCAGGCCGCGCATAGCCTGTCATGTAATTGAACAGCCGTGCGGCATCGCGCGTGAGGGCGGGGTCGCAGGTGAAGAATGACAAATCGGTGTAAATCCGGGCGGTGATGGGGTGGTAATTGCCGGTGCCGAAATGCGCGTAAGCCCGCAGGGTGCCGCTCTCGCGCCGGACGACATAGGAGATTTTGGCGTGGGTCTTCAGCCCGACAAAGCCGAACACCACCTGCACGCCCGCCGCCTCCATGGTCCGGGCGAGGCGGATATTGGCTTCCTCATCAAAGCGGGCGCGCAATTCCACCATCGCGGTGACGGATTTTCCAGCCTCGGCGGCTTCGATCAGAGCTTTGACGATGGGGGAATCACGGCTGGTGCGGTACAAGGTTTGTTTCACCGCAACCACCGCCGGGTCGGCCGCGGCCTGGCGGAGGAACTGCACCACCACGTCGAAACTCTCAAACGGGTGGTGGACCAGAATGTCCTTGGCGCGGATGGCGGCGAAGCAATCGCCGCCGAAATCCCGGATACGCTCAGGAAAGCGCGCGGTATAGGGCGGAAACAGCAAATCCGGGCGGTCATCGACGATCATCTGCCGGACATCGACCAGCCCCATCACCCCGGTTTCTGAATAAACTTCCTCCGCCGGGGCGTCGATCGCGTCGATCACCAATTCGCGCAAATCATCGGGCATGCTCGCCTGGAGCGTAAGCTGGATAGCCACACCCCGCCTGCGGCGCTTCAACGCGGTCTCGTAGGATTGCACGAGGTCCTCGGCTTCCTCCTCGAATTCCACATCGGTGTCGCGGATCAGACGAAACAGCCCGGAGCCGCGCACGATGAAGCCGGGGAACAGCCTGTGCATGAACATGCCGACCAACTCTTCGAGCATCATGAAGCGGGTGGTGTGTTCGGCACCGGGCAGGCGCACGAAACGCTCGACCTGGCCGGGCATGGGGATGAGTGCCGACATCTGCCCCCGGTCGTCATCACGCGTGAGCGTGAGCGCCATGACAAGGCCCATATTGGGGATGAACGGAAACGGGTGTGCGGGGTCCACGGCGAGCGGGGTGAGCACGGGGAAAACCCGCTCCATGAAATAGCCATCAAGGAACTGCACGTCATCGGTTGTGAGCTGCCCGGCGGTGCAGATGACGATGCCGGCGGCAACGAGGAGCGTGCAGACATTGGCAAAGGCGCTCTGCTGGGCCGTGAGGAGACGGCGCGCATGGGCGTTGATCTCGGTGAGCTGCTGGGCCGGGGTGGCGCCATCGGCTGAGCGTTCCAGCACGCCCGCGCGCGCCTGGCCGATCAGCCCGGCGACGCGGACGGAGTAGAATTCATCGAGGTTCGAGGCGCTGATCGAGATAAAGCGCAGCCGCTCCAGCAGCGGGTGGCGCGTGTTCTCAGCCTCAGAGACCACGCGGAAATTGAAATCGAGCCAGGAAAGCTCACGGTTGATGAAGCGGGCCGGGTTATCCAGGCCGATGACCCCCATCGGGGCGTTCACTGTCTGATCCATGATCTCACTATAACAGGCGTTTGCCGCATGAAAATGACGAGTATGTAACAGAATTTCCGAGGAAATTTACAACATGTCAGACAGAATGCCCCGGGCGGTGGCGCGGGTGAGCTTGCGTGCCCCGTCCAGCGATGCGGCATCCAGCCTTGCCACGGCTTCCCGCAGGGCGGCACTGGTGCGTGGCAGCCGGGTTAACAGCATCTGGCGAATTTGCGCGTTCAGGCGCAATTGGCGCTCAGCCAGCAGCCGGGCCAGCAGCATGGCCAGCAATTCGTCCTCGGGCGGCAGAATTTGCACGCTTTGCGTGGCGCGCAGGCGGCTGGTCAGGTCGGGCAGCGTATAATCCATGCGCGCGGGCGCTGTGCTGGCGGCCATCAGGACCAGCGTTTTTTGTTCAGCGGCGGTGTTCAGCAAATGTAACAGGCAAGCCGGGTCGGGTATGGTGTCGGCATCGTCGATGCAGACCGGCCCGCCGGGGTGCGGCCAGCCGGGCAGGGCGGCCATGGGAATGATCTCGGCCTTGTGCGCGCGGGCCCAGATATGCAGCAGATGCGTTTTACCACAGCCGGGCGCGCCCCACAGCACCAACCGCCCAAGCGGCCAGGCATCGGGCCGGGCCAGCCAGTCGCGTGCCGCTTCGTTTGACGGGGCGGCGCAGAAATCGGCATCTCCATAGCTGGGCGGGATGGAAAAAGGCAGCGCCAATTGGCTCACGCCGGCGGCGGGTCCAGATAAAGCGGGCTGGCGAGGTAGCGGCGTAGCCAGAACCGGGCGAGCACGCCGAGTGTCGCGGTAACCGGCACGGCGAGCATGATGCCCAGAAACCCGAAGGCGGCACCGCCCGCGAATAGCGAGAAGATGACCCAGACGGCGGGCAGCCCCACACGGTCCCCTAAAAAACGCGGCTGGATGACATAATCGTTCAAGGCCTGGCCGAAGCCGAACACCGCGAGGACCAGCAATACGCCGTTCCAGCCCGGGTTCTGGCTGAGCGAGAGCAAGATGGCCGCCACCGCCCCGGCGATGGTGCCGACATAGGGGATGAACGAGATCAGCCCCGCCGCCAGCCCGACGATCAACCCGAGATCGAGTCCGATAATAGTGAGCCCGGCGGCATAGATCATGGCCAGGATCAGGCAGCAGATCGCCTGGCCGCGTATCCAGGCGGCGAGGATGCGGTTGACCTCGATCGCCTGAGCGCGGATCACGGCCTCATAAGGGCGCGGCAGCCAGTTATCCACATGCCTGATGATCCCCGGCCAATCGCGCAGGAAATAAAAGGTCACGATAGGGGTGATGACCAGCAAAGTGAGGATGTTGACCACCGCAAAGCCGCTGCCGATGATATTACCGGCGGCGGTGCCCGCGTAAGAGACGATGGTGCCCGCCTGGTTGGAGGCGATGTCCCGCAATTTCTGGCTCATGGCGCCCGGCCCCAGGCGGCGTTCGACCTGGGCGATGAGATGCCCGAAATCCTTCTGCGCGGTGGCGATGTATTTCGGCAGGTTGCTGGCGAGCGAGGCCGCCTGAACCGCGATGACCGGGTATAGCAGCAGGATGAACAGCGCGACGAACAACACCACACCGGAGAGCACCAGCAAGGTGCCAGCCGGGCGGCGCAGGCCAAGCCGCGCGAGGCGGCTGACCGCAGGGTCGAGGAAATACGCAAGGCCCGCCGCCACCACAAAGGGCATGAGAATGGACGAGAACAGCCGCAAAAACCCCCAAAGGACGAGGATGAACACCGCGACCAGCGCCAGCCTCTGCCATTGTACCTTATAGGTGCCGTGGGGCGCGGTCTGACTATCGTTCATGGCGAGGCTGGCTGTGATTGCGCGGCTGTTGGCCATGTGTTGAAACGCGGTGGATGATTTTGGACAGGAACATGCTCAGCCATAATTTTGGCTTAGCGCATCGGGGGCTTGTATGACCAGTATGACTTACGGCCAGGCCGGGGTGGATATCGCGGCGGGGGATGCGCTGGTCGAGGCGATCAAGCCGCTCGCCCGGGCGACCAGCCGCGCCGGGGTGCTGGGCGGGCTGGGCGGCTTTGGCGCGTTGTTCGATCTGAAAGCGGCGGGATTCGTCGACCCGATTCTGGTATCGACCACCGATGGCGTGGGCACCAAGCTGAAGATCGCCATCGAAACCGGGATCCATGATTTCGTCGGCATCGATCTGGTGGCGATGTGCGTGAACGATTTGATCGTGCAGGGCGCGGCACCACTGTTTTTCCTCGATTATTTCGCGACCGCGAAGCTCGACGTTACGCAGGCGGCGCGGGTCATCGCCGGCATCGCCAAAGGCTGCGAACTGGCGGGATGCGCGCTGGTGGGGGGCGAGACGGCGGAGATGCCGGGGATGTATGCCAAGGGCGATTATGACCTCGCCGGGTTCTCAGTGGGTGCGGCGGAGCGCGGCGCGCTCCTGCCCGCCAATGTCGCACCCGGCGATGCCATTCTCGCATTGCCGTCGGCCGGGGTGCATTCCAACGGCTTCTCGCTGGTGCGCAGCGTGGTAGCGGCGACGACCCTCGGTTGGAACAATCCCGCCCCGTTCGCGGCGGGGGAGACGCTGGCATCGGCCCTGCTGGCACCCACCCGCATTTATGTGCAGCCTGTGCTCGCCTTGCATAAAGCCGGGCTGCTGAAGGGTGCCGCGCACATCACGGGCGGCGGGCTGCCGGGGAATTTGCCGCGTGCGTTGCCGCCGACATGCGGGGCGATGCTTAACGGCCCCTGGCCGATGCCGCCGGTGTTCGCTTGGTTGGCGCGCGCGGGGGGCATACCCGTCGCGGAGATGCTCAAAGTGTTCAATTGCGGTGTGGGAATGGCGTTGATCGTGCGCAATGCGCAAACCGCCATGGCGTTGTTGCGCGATGCCGGTGAAGCACCGTTCGTGCTCGGGCAGGTCACCGCCACGCCGGGCATCACCATCGCGGGCGAGGCGCTTCTGTTCGGATGAAGCCGCGCGTCGCGGTGTTGTGCTCGGGCCGGGGGTCCAACATGACCGCGCTGATCACGGCCGCCCGTGCGCCCGACTACCCGGCTGAAATCGCGCTCGTGATCTCGGACAAACCGGCGGCACCGGCACTCGGCTTTGCGGCGGCGGAGGGTATTGCCGCACAGGCCGTGCCTGCCGCCGCCTTTGGCCGGGACCGGGCGGCGCATGAACGCGCGATCGACGCGGTTTTCGTGGCGCATGGTATCGAGGTTGTGTGCCTGGCGGGCTATATGCGGATTTTGACCCCGTATCTGGTAGGGCGGTGGGCCGGGCGGATGCTGAACATCCATCCCAGCCTGCTGCCGAAATATCCTGGGTTGGACACCCATGCCAGGGCGCTGGCGGCGGGTGAGGCCGAGCATGGCTGCACGGTGCATCTGGTGACCGCGGTTCTCGATGACGGCCCGATCCTCGGCCAGGCAAGCGTGCCCGTGCTGCCTGGCGATGACGAACCCACGCTGGCCGCCCGCGTGCTGGCGCAAGAGCATATTTTGTTCCCCGCCACCCTGGCCGCTTTTGTCCGACAAATGCACTTGCCAGAGAGCACCCCGACACCGTAAACGGCGTTATTACAGAAAAGGCATCAACATCATGGTGACTGAGACGAGCCAGAGTACCGTTTTACCGGCCGCAGAGGAATTCGACACCCACGCCAAACAGGGTTGGGCGTTTTTCACGAAATTTCTCACCGTTAACGTGGTGGTCACCATCGTCGCGTTGCTGGTCGTCGGTTTGCTGACGGTCTGGAGCTGAAGGCAGAATCATTCCGTGAGCACCAAACGCAACAGCCTGCGCTTGGTGTCGGTGAACCCCATCGACCGGTAAAGCCCATAGGCGCGGTCGTTATCGGCTTCGACCTCCAGCAACAATACGCGGATGCCGCATTTCACAGATTCGGCCAGCGCCAGTTCCATGGCGGCACGGCCCATCTGGTTTGTGTTCTGGACGACGACCGAGTCGATCTGCCCGGTCCGGATCGGCGCGAGGATGTTCTGATCGAAGCCCACCAGGCGGGTCGTCGATGTTCGGTTGAATTCTGTAAGCGCATAGAAAGCGCCACGG
>JAQNCU010000159.1 GCA_029077775.1 Acidocella sp.
ACCACCGAGCCAGCCCGGCCCGATGGGGTATTTTCCTCCACCATCGCCTGCTCGAACATCGCCAACAGAAACATCAGCAACGCGGTCTTGCCGGAACCAATCGGCCCGAAGATGATCGTCATTGCCACGTCGGCAACGTGCGGCACACAGTCATAGACTGTGCCACCATCCGTGCGGAACCTTGCGATCGGCGCGCCCCAGTGGCCAGTTTGCTCACCCGCTGGAAAATTATCAAAGCTGGATAGACCCGCGAAATTGCGGGAATTGATTGCCCCGGGTCGCGTGCGCCATTCCAGATTGCCCGGCAGTTGCGACCAGAAGGCCGCTTCCAACCCCAGCCGCTCCTCAACCACCACGGCACCCGCATCAGCCAACCGCCCGCGCGCCCGGCCCGCGTGCTCCTCTACCGCCGCTAAACTATCCCCATAGACCGCCAGCGAAAGGTGATGCGCACCCATGACAAATTCATTGGACGCCAGGGCATCCGCCGCTTCCTCCAACCCGGCGATCTGGCTGACCGCCTTGTCCTGCGCCCCCAGCATCTGGGCGGATTTTAGGGACAGCCGGTCCTGCGCCTGAGCGCGGGTGACGAAGGCGAAAGATTGCGCCAGCACGATGGGGAACGGCACGGAGAGCAGCGTGTTCAGCATCCCCGGCCTCGTTTTCGCCGGATATTCCCGAAAGGAGAAAATCGTCCCGAATAAGCTCTTATCCGGCGCGCGGATCTCTATGCCCCGCCGCCCGCAAATAACGCGATCGGTGTAAATCGAATCACCAAGATGCCCGGAGACGACAGGCACCGGAAGCGGCCGACCCGTGATAACCAGCCGCAACGCCTCGGCGATTTCCGAGAAGGCGATCCCATCCCGCTCATACACACCAAGGCGCCGGACTCTGAACCCTTCCAGCCCATTGGCCAAAACAAGCCATTGGTCCTCTAACTCTCGCGCCAGCCCATCCGCTGCTTCCGGGGATCTACGCCCGAGCCGCGCCCATCTTCTGGCCATGCCCGAGCCAAGCGGGCTGCGCGGCGAGATCAGCAGGCTGATAAAATAATCGTTCCGGTACAGCCGACCCGCCAGCACCTTGTCACGGTATGCGGCGTCCAGCGCGTGGGCAAAGCCGGAGCTGAAGCAGCGGGTGGGTGCTGCCCCCAGATCGGCATGGCGCACCAGATGCGTATGGATGGCGACATTATCATCGGCGAGGTTGCGGTAGGTCGTGTTCAGCAGCCGCAGTCTTGCATTACACAACGCATGATCGGCCAGCTCGAACGCCTGGCCCTCAACATGCCCCATCGCCATTAGAGCCCCGCTTTCCAGGAGAACGGTTTGCGGCCCGATATGCCCGATATAGGGCAGATATTGCGTGGCGGCGCGCTCGGCGCGGGCGCTATCCCCCCACATCGCGCATGCCCCGGTAACGAGCGCGGCCACGAACCGGTGCCGGTGACACCGAGGCCCCGCCCCATCTCTTACCGTCAACTGACCGGCCTGCGGTGCGCAAATACAGCAGCACAACGCCGACAGCGTTATAATCCCGCGCCACCAGCTCCCGCGCCGCCAGCCAGAGCGGCGCCATGACCACCAAATAAAGCGGGTTCTTGAAGATCACGACGATTAGCCCCGCCAGCATGAGCAGCATCGCCCCCAGGGTCAGCGGCACGCCCATGAACATCGCGGGCCTCGTCGCCGCGAGATAAAGCGTGTCTGCCTCAAGGGGTTCCATCTCAGCCGCCCCCGGTCAGAGTTTGGCCGAGATAGGAAGCGCCAAACATGATGACGATGCCACCAATGATGCCCGCAATCACCCCCAGCGACGCCCGGCCGAACATGAACAGGAACCCGATGCCGATAATCCCGAGCACGGCGATCGTCTCACCAAACGGTCCCAGGATGAAGGTGCAGACATTATTGATCATCGTCTGCGGGCTGGCCCCGCCCGAGACGGTCTGAGCATAGGCGAACGCAGGAAGCCCAAGCATGACCGCCAGCAGCGCCACGGGCCACGTTCGGGCGGCCACGGGCCATCTGGTCAGGCGAAACATCTGCGCCTGTGCAAGAAGCATCGGGGCGATCATGTCCATCATGGCGACCTCGTCGTTTGGGGTGGGGAATCAGCCTCAGCGGACGCGGCATTGCTTCGCCCGGCGACATCCAGCCCGAGCGGCACCAGCCAGGGCGCGCCATGGGCCTGCGCATAATGACCCATGGCGGAAACATCCCACACGGGTGGCATGTCCAGCGCGGTGGCGGGTGGTAGCGGTGACGCGGAAAGACCAGATTCCGCCTCGTCCGCATGGCGCATCACGCGCCTCGCATAGCCGTTCATGATGCCTTTGAGCGGTGAGCCGGTATTGTAGATCGACAACGCCATGAGCAAAGCGGCCTGCTGCCCGGCCTTGACCGGGCCGCCGCCATAAGCCGCCCGCAACACCGCGGCACCGGCCGCCAGTGATGCACAAGGATCGAGCGCCGCGCCGATCGTCATCCCCAGCGCAGGCAGATTGGCGCTGTTGATTTGCATCAGGCCCAGATCGACAAAATGCCCCTCGGCGATCCATGCGGTCGCCTGAGCCTCGGCGTTGGCCAGGCTCGCCGGGCTGGCACTGAAGTGAGTGCTGTTATCGTGCAGCATCCACGGATAAAAATTGCTCTCCGTGCGGGCAACACCGCGCAGAACCCTCTCCGGCACCCCTGGCGCGCATCGCGCCGCGAGCGTGGCAAAATCCGCATCCGATAAGGTTGCCGCGAAAACCGGCGCCGGGCTGATCGCGCTCAGGCACAGCAGCACACCGGCGAGCCGATATCCGCGCAACCTTTCCCGCCCCGCGGCCATTTACGTCACCAGAACCGGCCGCCCGCGCAATCGGGCGGCCAGGCGCTGACGCATGGTTGACAGCACCGCCGGCGTTGCCTCCCAGATACCGGCGGTTATGTTCCCAATCTCCGGCCGTGCCCGCGCCAAAACCTCCGGGCACCAACCGATCCGCGCATAAATGCGCGTCATCGGCGTGTCGTAAACACCGACGATGAATTCGATGCCCGACGCCAGGCAAAGCTCACACAGGCCGATCAGCAATTCAGCGGAGACAATGCCCACATCCTGTTCGGCCCTATCCAGAACCGGCGGCACGCAAAACCGCGTGCATTCCCAGATCGTGGGCGCCGCCACGTCCACGTCATCATCGAAAAAATGCCTGAACTCACTTTGCAGCATTGTCGGCCCGATGGTCGCCAACAATCGCAAGGAACCCCGCACTTGCTGATGCTCATCGACCGCAAGGAGATAGACCGGATCAGCCTCTTCATCGTAGCGATCAACCTCATGGCCGTCTTTGACCACCACATCCCATCCCATGCGGTCATGAAAGACCGCCGTGCGGGATTGAAACATCTGGTCGAATAATGCGGGATGCTCGATCCTGTCATCCTGGCTCAAAGTTATGATCATTTGTGCTCCGTTTCAGTTCTTGAAACATCATGGCCAACAAAATATCAGCGCCGCTTGCGGGAGAGATTTGACCGTCTTCAGCGCGGCGGATTCATGTTTACAAGCCAGATGATTCAGGCCGCAATCTTCCGAATCGGAATCTTGACAGGCCTCTTCAATCGCGCGCCGAATAGAGGTTTTGTCTGGATTTTGGCCGTGTCCTACGCGCCGGACAACACAAACGCCCTGCCACATAAGATGACAGGGTGATGCGTCAGGGGATTGATGATTTATGGGTGTTGGGTTTTTGTGATCGTGATGCGCGCGCTGCCCGCTTACGGGCGCAGCATTTCGCGTGACACCGTTTTGGCAATTGCCTGTGGGATCGTGGCACAATTGAGCTTAGCGCAGCCGGATGTCAGAAACAAGCGAACCGCCCGATCTGTAATGCCCAAGCTTGCCGCGACCTGCTTCACGGTCGCACCGCGCGCCGCATACTCCAAGCACGTCATCTCGCGCGGGCTTGGGTGCGGTATCCCGATAGCCCGAGAGCTCGACAATCCGATCATGCATATAATGCCCGATCATCTGGCACTCTTTCATATAGCCGGCCCGGCGCTGTTCCCATTCTCTCATCGACATGTTGGCGGTGATTGTGAACAATGCGCGTTCGCCCCCGGCCCCTCGCACCGGCAGAGTTATACCTTGCCTGCCAACATCAAACCGGTCGGCTTCCGCGAAAAACCCGCGCGCCACAGCGTTTTCCCGGTCAAGACGCGCCCAATCCAACGGCAAGAAGCTCTTCGTGCCAGATACAACCACCGGATCGATTTTAAAGTAGTCGTTGTCCGTATACCGCGCGACCCAACCTGGGTCATAAGTCAAAACCAGGATCGGATTGTACGTCTTCGCGCCGGGAATATAAACCGCGTGATAAGCCATATTCGCCAGATGATAGAATTTGCAAATATTGCCCGCGATCTTCTGCATGGCTGCAAGGCTGGCGGCTTCGCCAATCTGGGTGACGATCTCTTGATAGCCATCATCCGATCCGGCAATCATCTAAAGCCTCACAGTTACACGGAGACAACGCCAAATTGCACTACCCGGTTCCAAATAATTGCGTAAATTGAAATATCAGTAATGTTTGAAGATAAGCAATGGTCTTTGTTTTACACGAGCATTGCATCATCGCTGGCGCTCATCACCACGCCATCAGTAGCGGCCAGCATCATTCCGTGATGCCCATCCTACCACCGCTCATGTATGCGCTAGCATTCCTTGGTCTGTTGTAGAAACGCAACCCGATACCACACCAGACCGATGAGATTAGAGATCAGGATCGAGCATAGGGATGAGGTTAGGATTGCACTCAGGATTGAGATTAGGAATCAGCATAGGAATGAGCACAGCTTTGGGCTGAGGAACCAAATCTGGCTTTGTCAAGATTCCGATTCGGAAGTTGAAATTCCCGAAGCAACAATGCCAAGGTGACGCTTTAGATTTCACCAAGCCGGTTCACCACATGGCCCTCAAGCGCACCCCTTCCGATGATGAGATCAACGCCCTGGCGGCAAAGTTTCTTGCGCTATGGTCATCAGGTGATGTCATCCGCCCCTGGTTGCGCCTGCACGCTGAAATGCTGCTGGCGTTGGTGCAGAACGGCTGGTCATGGACAGCAATCGCGCGCGCCATGACGATGGCAGGCATCACCTACCGCACGGGCAAACCATGGACGGCGGATTGGCTGCAGAGCGAAGCCTACCGGGCACGCCTGCCATTGAAAGGCTATCGGCGCCGCAACCAGACAATGTCTTCGCAGAGGTTAGCGGCGCAAACACCGATGCCACCCGCTGCGCCAGAATCTGCACAATTTATCGAGCCATATCCATCGGATGTTGCGGGCGAGCCTGAATTTCAGCCAGCGCATTTTATCGATTGGGAGGTCAGACGCTCAGATACTGACGCACCACCAGCTGACGAGCAAGCCGCCCCCATCATCCGACCGCCAGCGCCTACCTACGATGAAGTCATGGAGCGCCTGCTAGGCAAAAAGCCGCCGTCATGAGCAAGGCCTATCAACCTCTGTAAAAAGGAGCCCCACAATGGCTGAACAGAAAGACAACACGCCAGAATTGCTAAGGTTTCCCAATCCAACATCCGGCCGGCCGCCCTCTCCCGCTATCACAACACCAATGTTCAATTTCGGGCAGGACGAAGATACCGGCCCGGAGATGGAACTGATCAGCCCCTCCGGCCAGACCATGTCTTCGTCCAGCCCGGCGCCCCTGACAGGCATGGATTTAAGCGGGCGGCACAAAATCATTTTCTGGGTGGGGCGTGGCAAAACCGGCAAGACCACCGGCATACGCTGGCTGGCCGAGAAAACCCTGATGAACGGCACGCCCCTGCTAATGGCGGATCTGGACACCACCAACGACACCTTCTCCCGCTATATCGACAAGGTGGCTCGCCCACCGGAGACCGCCGACCCCAGCCTGTCCCTGAAATGGCTGGATCGCTTGTTACAGCATAGCCTGGGTCAGAAAATATCGGCGCTGGTCGATCTGGGCGGCGGCGATACCACCCTACGCCGTCTGGCTGTCGAATTGCCCGATCTGGTCGCCTTGTTCGAAGCCCAGGGCTTCGCGGTGGTGCTGTTCCATACGGTGGGGCCACAAGAGGAGGATTTATCGCCGCTCGCCACCTTGCAGCGGCTGGGGTTCAAGCCGACCGCCTCGTGTATCATTTTGAACGAGGCCATGATGGATGTCGGGGAGACCCGCGATACGGGCTTCGCGCGCATTCTGCGCCACAGTGTCGTCCGCCACGCGATCGGCGGAGGCGCGGTGCCGGTGTTCATGCCCAAGCTGTTCGCCGCCCAGCAGGTGGAAATCCGCCGGCTGAAATTCCATGATGCCGTCGCGGGTAAGACCGGCCGGGCCGACACACCGCTCGGGCCGTTCGACCGGGCCCGGGTCAGGCTGTGGCTCGAGGCCATGGACAGCAATTTTGCTGGGATCAGCTCATGGCTGCCGTGAACGAGCCCCGGGAAGATCTCGATCTGCGGCGCTACAGCGAAATCCTTGGCCGCGAGATCGCTCAGATGCAGGAGGAGCTCGAGCGGCTCATCCAGGTCACCGGCCTCAAAAACGACCCGGTGCTGCCGCTGATTAAGGTCCTGTCCTCCTCGCTGCGCCTGCAATGGCGCCTGCATAACCAGGCCGTGCGCTATTTCCACGATGCCAGCGACCGACTGGACCGCGAATACCATGACACCCTCAAGAAGACGGCGCTGGCCGTCCAGCAAGCCGAGGCGGTGCTGCAGACCAAGCAAGCGGGCATCGTCGAGCAGCTGACGCCGAAGCTCGCGGACAGTGTGCGCTATGCCGTGTATCAGCACGGCAAGACGGTGAAATACAAAACCCTCGGTATCTGGGCGGTCGCGGTGCTGGCGCTGGGCGCCATCCCCTGCCT
>JAQNCU010000160.1 GCA_029077775.1 Acidocella sp.
CTTTGGGGTTTCAGAAGCCCGGCACCGGCATAACAAAAGTTTTTTGCGCCGCTTTTTTTCAAAAAAGCGGCTGCTTACTTGGATGTGTCACTGTCTTCGCGGGTTGGTATAAGATGAGCCGCAGCGTCGCCTGGCTGTACTCCAAAGAAGGCCGTCCCTTGGTGCCGACTGAACAATGGCTGCGCGCGTTGTTGATCCAGGTGCTGAACGGCGTTCGCCCAGAGCGGCCATTGATGGCGCGACTGGATTACAACCTGCTGTATCGCTGGTTTGCGGGCTTGTTGCCGGATGATCCGGTTTGATCTCCGACGACATTTACCAAGAACCGCGGGCCTCTGCAGAACGGCGATGTGTACCAGAAGGTCATGACCCGGCTGTTGAACCACCCGAAGGTGACGCCGCTGCCATCAGACGAGCATTTTCAGGTGGATATTACGTTGACTGAAGCCTGGGCGCCGCAGGAGAGCTTTCGGACCAAGGATGGCGGCGGTGACGGCTCTGCGTTTCATGGCCAGAAGCGAAATAATGATACCCACGTAATACCACCGACCCGGAAAGCTGGTTGCACCGCAAGGGCGCTGGGCGTGAGGCGAAGCCCTCATACATTTGGAGCGGGTAGCGGGAATCGAACCCGCGCATCAAGCTTGGGAAGCTAACAGGCTACCATTACATCATACCCGCCCGATGGCGCTTTCATAAGCGGGGTGGCTTGGGCGTGCAAGCAGGGGGCGTGCAAGCGGCATTGACCGCACGGGTTATGCGCGTTACCGGGAGATGTTGGCCTCGTGATTTGTCCGGCCGGATTGCGGCGAGGTTGGTGTACGGTCTGGTGCCTCTGTTTGGGGTGCGGGCTGGGCACTTTTAAATAAACGCTAAAGAGGCTGCGCCATGCCGATGCGGGCGCTGCTGATTTGGGCCGGACTGTCTGTAACCGATGGGCCGCCCCGATGTCTGATGCCTCAAACCCACGAATTGCCACGCAACTGATCCATGCCGGGCGTATCCGCACGAATATGGACGAGACATCCGAGGCGATGTTTCTGACCTCGGGCTTTGTCTATGACAATGCCGAGCTGGCCGAGGCGGTTTTCGCCAACGAGGTTTCGCATTATCAGTATTCGCGGTTTGCCAACCCGACCGTGACGATGCTGGAGCAGAAACTCGCCGCCATCGAGGGCGCGGAGGTTTGCCGCTGTACGGCGACCGGCATGGCGGCGGTGCATGGCGCGATGCTGTGCGCGTTGAAGGCCGGGGACAGGGTGGTGGCGGCGCGCGCCCTGTTTGGCTCCTGCCATTGGATCGTCAGCACGCTGTTACCGCAATACGGGATCGAGGCGGTGTTTGTGGATGGCGCGGATATGGCGGCCTGGGCTGAGGCGCTGAGCAAGCCCACGGCGATGGTTCTGCTTGAAACACCGTCGAACCCGATGCTGGACATTGTGGATTTGCAGGCGGTGGCGGATTTGGCGCATGCAGCCGGGGCGCTGGTGGTGGTGGATAATGTGTTCGCGACCCCCTTGCTGCAACGGCCCTTCGCCTTTGGCGCGGATGTCGTGGTGTATTCCGCGACCAAGCATATGGATGGGCAAGGGCGGGTGTTGGGGGGCGCTGTGCTCGGCCCGAAAAAATGGATGGAGGAGGTGTTTCAGCCGTTTTTCCGTAATACCGGCCCGGCGCTGTCACCGTTCAACGCCTGGGTGATTCTGAAAGGGCTGGAGACGATGGGGCTGCGGGTGGCGGCGCAATCAGCCAGTGCCGAGGCCGTGGCGCGGTTTTTGGCGGCGCAACCGGGCGTGGCGCGGGTGTTCTACCCCACGCTTGAATCCCACCCGCAACGCAGCCTGGCGGTAGCGCAGATGTCCGCGGGGGGGACTCTGGTGACGTTCGAGGTCAAGGGGGGTAAGGCGGCGGCGTTCCGCGTGATGAATGCGTTCAAGGTGATCACGATCTCGAACAATCTGGGCGATACGAAATCACTCGCGACGCACCCGGCGACGACGACGCATATGCGCATCGGGGCGGAGGAGCGCGCAAGGCTGGGCATTGGCGATGGCGTGATACGTCTATCGGTGGGGTTGGAGGATGTGCGGGATTTGACCGAGGATTTGGCCGGGGCGCTGGCGCTTATTGGATGTGACCCCGTTGACGGCGCGAATTTTCCCGCCTTGGGATAAAAAATTTTCGCGCCGCTGTTTATAAAAAGCGGCACCTGTCTCACTTCCTCGTTGGCAGGCTATGGCGGCGCTGGTATGCAACGGGCGATTTTGATCGGGAGCCTGAAACATGTCCGCCAGCGCCAGTTTTATACGTCTGCCACGGGAGGATGTAGGTGAGCTGGTGGCGGCTGCGGGGGATGATGATCCGGCGGCGTTTTTGGCGTTTTTGGCGGCAAACGGGACATCGGTGGCTGATTTCGACGAGGATGGGGATATATTCTCGGTGTTATTGCCGATATTGTCGGAGACCTACGATATCGACCTGGAGACCAGCGAGAACGAGGCGGTGGCCGAAATCGCCGAGGCCAGCGAGGCGCTGGTGTTTATTTTGGCCGATGATGACCGGCGCAAATACCTCACAAAACTGAACCCGGACCAGTTCTCAGCCAAATCATTGGGTGAGGATTATGAGGATTTCACCGAGGAGTCAGATGAGAGCGCCGGGGAGACCATGCTGGCCGCCATCAGCGCGCTGCACCAGGCGCTGATGGAGGTGGATGCCGACCATGTGGTGGTGGTCACCGTGGGGTAGCTGTTTCCACAGCTACCTGGTGTTCTGGGCTTCGGCCTGAAGGTCGGCGGCGCGGGCCAGGATACGGTCTTCAAGCCCGGTGGCGGTGGCGGGGTCGGCGGGGGCATTTACCCATTGGCCATTTTGCAAGACCTGCCGGAACACGCTGACCTGGACGGCATTTGCGGTCATTTCCTTACTAAGGATATAGGCGTTGACCTTGAACCGCTCACCCGGGCTGGCGGGGGGTGCGTACCAATCGGTGATGATGACGCCGCCGAACGGGTCGGCGGAGACCAGCGGCATGAAGGAGAGCGTGTCCAGCGTGGCGCGCCAAAGATAGGCGTTGACCTGGATTTGTGCGCTGCCGGTGCCGCCGCTGGTGGGCTTGCCGAGGGAGACGCCAATCCCAGGGAAGGCATTGGCACCGGTGAGCCCGGCACCGGGAACGGCCTGGGCCATGGTGTTGTTGATCTGGTCCGATGAGGCCGCCTGTGGTGCCGGGATGTGGCTGCACCCGGCGAGCGCGCCAAGGCCAAGGCCGACCAGAACGATTTTTTTGACCATATGCACTGACACTCTCCAAGCCCGAATTTCGTGGTGTTTAGCGGCAGCCCAGCATTCCGCCAAGGGGTGGGGCTGGGGCGCGCTGCCATAACGCACAAAGGCGGCAGGTTGCCCTGCCGCCTTTGTGTCAGGCACGATAATGGTTGCGGCTTACCAGTGGAGCGAGGCGCCGACGCCGAGCAGGTTCGAGTGGCTCTTGGGCACTGAGGCACCGGGCTGGTGCACCTGGCCGTAGAGATACTGCGCGAACAGGCCGAAGGCGGGTGTAAAGTTATAATTCGCACCCAAGGCCACGCCGTCATTGCTCTCGGTCCGGGCGATGTGGCTGCCCGCAGTGTAGGCGCCAGCACTCTGGTTGAAGAAGTAGCTCGCACCGAGGATGACCGGGCCCATGGTGTAGGCGGCGGAGACCAGCAGATCGTCGTCCTTGCGCTGTCCGGCCTTCAGGAAGGTGTAGCCGTCGTTCACAGAACCTTCCTTCAGGTTCGCGCCGACCGTGAGGCCGGCATAGGTCACCTGGCCACCGAACTGGGCGATGCCCATGTTCTTGAATGCCTGGCCGCCTGTGGTATTGCCCAAAGGCGAACCGTCGAGATAACCGCCGGAGACCTTGACCAGCGCGTCATCGACCTTGGCGGTGTAGCCGACCATGGCGTCGATGGTGTTGCGGCGGCGGTTATTCGAGCCGCCGGGGATGGCGGAGGCGCCACCGAGATCGCCCAATGTACCTTCGGCGATGCCGTTCGAGCTCGGCTCAAACCCGACAACGAAGTTCACGCCCGCGAAAGATGGGGATTCATAGACGATTTTCGAGGTGGTGTAGAGCAACCCAGTGACAGCGAACAGATTATTCGGCTTGCCCGCGATGACCACGGCAGCGGTGCCGAGATCGGAGTTCCATTGCTGCCCGTCACCGAAGCTTTCAATATCGCCGTAAGACATCAGCGAGAAGGCGCTATCGGTCTGGCCGAAGCGGACATAGCCGCCCTCGGCGGTGCCGATATAGCCATAGGCGCGGCGGACATACAGGCTGACCGTGCCGTTGGACGAGGCGGCGTTGCCGTTCACGCCAGCGCCGTTCGGGGCGGCCAGGGTGTCACGGATTTCAGAGGCGACACCGTATTGCAGGCCGGTCGGCAGCGTAGCGTCGAAGCCGGGGTACAAACGGAACAGGCCGACGGTGGTCAGGGCGCTGTATTTGGTGGTTTCCGCGCTGCTGCCGGTGTTCGGGTTGTTCAGCAGCACGCCTTCAAAATCAAGCCAGCCGCTCAAATGAACAGCAACGGTGCCGGGGGCCGGGGCCTTGACCGGCTGGGCGAGGGCGCCACCGGTGGTGGCGAGCAGCGCGCCCATGGTGGCCGCAGAGGCCAGCAGTAACTTGCGCATAGAAAATCCTCCAGAAATGCCGGAAGCCCGGCGGTGAAGCTCGTGTTATGGCGGCTGTTTCAGCCTTTTGATCTGGCCGGTGCTCAAAACACCGATCGACCTGAAACCGTTAAAAGCCCCAACGCGGGGCGGAGGCAATGACCGAACGGCGATCTGCCCGCAATTCATGCGCGGTGTTGCCAGACGGCCACATGTATATGACGTTACTGTGAATTATGGTTTTAGAAGCCAAAGGAATGTTGCGGTGATTTGCCGCATCGCACAAAATAAAGTTTTATATTCCTATCCGTTTGATAGGTAATTTTCACATTTTGGATGTGGATTTACTGCCCAAAAACGCGTCGATCGCGCCTGCACCGAGGCAGAATTTGCCCAATCGGCGGATGGTTTTGCCGGTTATACCACCCAGGGCGCAGGGTTTTGCCGGGCCAGCGTGGCGGGCCAGAGCGAGGTAGCCGAGCGGGCCGAGGACCGGCGCGCCGGGATGGCTGTTCGTGGCAAAAACCGGCGAAATAAAAATAAGGGCCACACCGGCGCGCCGGGCGCGGATGACATCGGCCATGTTATGGGCCGAAGCGGTGCGGAGCCACCGGGCGGGAATGCGGCAGCGGTCCGGGTACGCACCGCCGCGCAAATGCAACCCCGCACCCAGCCCGCTGGCGAGGCGGCCATCGCCCGCCACCACCAGGGCAATGCGGCGCGCACGGCAGATTTGCGCGATGCGGCGGCCATAAGCGGCGCGGTGCGGGTGGGTGTCATCGCGCAAGACCACGCCACACAGGCCGGGTGGCAGAATGCCGATCAATCCGGGGAGGTCCGCGCAGCGCGCTGCATCTGTAAACAGCCACAGGAATGGCGGCTGACGGCACTTTACCCTGCGCGCGCGGGCGATTAACGCTTGGTCCATGCTCCCCCTGACGCCCACGACCTTGAATGGTGATGATGATACGATGATCGCGCGCAACCTTGCCAGCATCAGGGCGCGCATCGCCCAGGCGCTGGCCGGGGCCGGGCGGGCGGCGGGGGATGTGACACTGGTTGCCGTCTCGAAGACCAACGATGCCGCCGCCGTGGCGGCGGCAATGGCCGCGGGGCAAACGGTGTTCGGTGAGAACCGGGTGCAGGAGGCCGCGGAGAAATTTCCCCGTACCGGGGCCACGCTGCACATCATCGGTGGGTTGCAAAGCAATAAGGTGCGGGCGGCCTTGGGGCTTGCCGATTGTATCGAAACCCTGGACCGCCCGAGCCTGGCCGACGCGATCGACAAAGCGGGCGCGGCGACAGGCCGGGTGCCTGATTTGCTGGTGCAGGTGAATATCGGCGACGAGCCGCAGAAATCAGGTGTGGGGCTGGGCCAGGCGGATGGGTTTATCCGGGCGATGCGCGCGCGTTTCGGGGCGCGGCTGGTCGGGTTGATGTGCATTCCGCCCGCTTTTGGCGATTCTGGCCCGTATTTCAGGCGGCTGGCGGCGATGGCCGATACGCACGGGCTGGCGGTGCGCTCGATGGGGATGTCGGGAGATTTCGAGGCGGCGATTTTGGCCGGGGCGACGCATATACGGGTGGGGTCGGCGATATTTGGGCAGAGACGTTCTTCGGATGTGACCTGACACCAACCGTTATAAAGAATGCCGGTTGGTGTTAGAGTCTTTGTTGGCGCGCGGCCGCCCCACCAGCCTTGCGCGCCGTACCAACCGCCGACGATGATGGATAATCACCGACGACCGTTGGGATAACCACAAGGAAAAATGAGCGATTGGCGGGTTTTAGCCCTGGGATTAGCGGGGGAATTCTTGTAGTGGGTATGCCCATCATATTGGTTTTTGGTGGAGATGCTCCCCGGTGATCCGGTTATCGGTCCCGTTACGGCAGGCATTATCGAGGCTTACGCTGCCGATGATGCTGGTGCTGTCTTTCGCGCTGGTGTTGATAGGGCGGGCGGATCAGGGTTTCACGGACCGGACGCGCGGCCTGCTGGATGATGTGCTGGCGCCGGCCTATGGGGTGGTGGCCGGGCCGATCAGGGCGGCGGAGCATGGCACCGGGATGGTCGGGCATTTGTTTGAGCTGAATGCCGAGAACCAGCAATTACTGACCGAGAATGAAAATCTGCTGCAATGGCAGGCAGTGGCGATGGCGCTGGAGGCGCAGAACAACGCGCTGAAATCCGCGCTGAATTATGTGCCGCCGGAAGCCCCGCAATT
>JAQNCU010000161.1 GCA_029077775.1 Acidocella sp.
GGTAAGGCAACGGTCTCGATGGACCGGTATTTCGACGCCTTCGCCGCCGCCATCGCCGTGTTCGGGCGTGGCCAGGTCAGCACATATATCCTGGCGGGCCTGGGCGATACCGCTACCGCGATCCTGGAGACCTCCGAGCGCCTCATCGCGCTCGGCGTGTACCCCTTCGTCGTTCCGTTTATCCCGGTCTCCGGCACGCCCATGGAGAACGCCCCACCCCCCAGCCCGGAATTCATGCGCGCCATCCTGCCGCCGCTCGGCCGTATGCTCGCCGCCGCCGGGCTGCATTCGGCCACCATCAAGGCCGGCTGCGGCAAATGCGGTGCCTGTTCGGCGCTGGCCAGCTATGAATAGGGCGCACTGACCATGCCCCTGCTCGCTTTATCCGACATCCCGCTGCCGCTGCATTTCATCCCCGGCGAATACCGCCTGAGCCACGCCGCCACCGCGTGGGAGCGCGCTGATTGCCACCGCCTGCGCCGTCAGATTTTCTGCGAGGAGCAAAAAATCTTCACCACCGACGACCGTGATGCGATCGACGATGTCTGTATCCACCTCGCCGCCTGGTCCTGCATGTTCGGCCATACCGATGAGATCGTCGGCACGGTGCGCATCCATGAGCCCTCGCCCGGCTTGTGGTGGGGCTCACGCCTGGCCGTCGCGCGGCCCTTCCGGCGGATCGGCGGGCTTGGCCCGGCCCTCATCCGCCTCGCCGTCGGCACCGCGCGGGCGGCGGGCGCGCAGAGCTTCCTGGCACATGTCCAGGCGCAAAACCGCGCGCTGTTTGAATCCCTGAACTGGCAAACGCTGGACGAGAAAACCATCCATGGCCGCCCGCATCTTCTCATGCAGGCGGACCTTGCCGCCTATGAGCCGATTTCAGGCACGGCCTTGCGAGTCCTGCCTGCCTTATCCACGGCACGATGAGCCTGCCCGACCTCATCGCCGCCTTGCGCCGCGGCATCGGGCTCACCCATAAGCATGACATCGCCCCGGTGCTGGCGCAGCTCAACCCCAACGCAAACGGCACGATCGCCATCGGCGATGATTGCGCCGCCATCCCTGATCATGACAGCTTCCTGCTTTTTGCCATCGAGGGCTTCATGCCCGGGTTTATCGCCGCCGAGCCGCATTTCGCGGGGTATTGCGGCGTCATGGTCAATATCTCGGACATCGCCGCCATGGGTGGCCGTCCGGTTGCGGTGGTCGATGCGATCTGGGCGCAAGACGCCGCAAATGCCGCCCCCATCCTCGCCGGTCTGGCCGAGGCCGCGCGGCGTTATAACATCCCCATTGTCGGCGGCCACACCAACAGCCGCGCGGCCACTGATTGTCTGGCCGTCGCCATCCTCGGCCGCGCCGCAAACCTGCTCACCAGCTTTGATGCCCGCCCTGGCGATAATTTGCTCGCCGCCATCGATTTGCGTGGGGCCATGCGCCCCTCTGGCCCCTATTGGGATGCCTCGACCACCGCGCCGCCTGACCGGTTGCGCGCCGATCTCGACCTGCTGCCGCAAATCGCCGAGGCCGGGCTGAGCATCGCCGCCAAGGATATCTCGATGGCGGGCATCATCGGCACCGCCATCATGCTGCTGGAAGCCTCGGGCGCGGGCGCGGTCATCGACCTCGCCGCCATCCCGTGCCCGCCCGGCATGTCACTGGAACAATGGCTCCCCGCCTTCCCGAGCTTCGGCTTCCTGCTCAGCGTCGCCCCCCAAAACACGCCAGAGGTGCTCGCCATGTTCGCGGCGCGCGGCATCGGCTGCGCCGTCATCGGCACGGTCAAGCCGGGCCCATATCTGCGCCTGCGGCTGGATGACGACGAGCAAACCGCCTGGGATATCTCAAAGGACACGCTGATCCTGAAAACCCCGAGCCTCGCCGATGCCTGAGACCTACCTGACCCTCAAATGGCCCGATGGCAGCGTCAGCGAGGAATATTCGCCCTCCTCCATTATCCGCAGCTTTTTCACGCCCGGCGAAACCCTGGATATCGCCACGTTCCTCACCCGCGCCCGCCTCGCGATGTCCCAGGCCTCCGCCCGCGTGCAGCAGGTCCACGGCTTTCCCTGCGCCCGCGCGCGCGCCACTTTGGCCAGCCTGGAGGCCAAAAGCGGCATCTTCCTCAACACCCCGGATGCGGGTGTCACGATACTGGACCTGCAAACATGAGTGCTGCCCGCAAACCCGAACCGCAACATCACCAGATCATCATCATCGGCGGCGGCCAGGCGGGCCTTTCGCTCGCCTGGCACATGCAACAGGCGGGCATCGATTACCTGGTCATTGAACGGGCGGAGGCCTTCCACGCCTGGAAGCACCAACGCTGGGATAGTTTCTGTCTGGTCACCCCGAACTGGCAATGCAAGCTCCCCGGCTATGAATATCCCGGCAACGAGCCCGATGGCTTCATGGTGAAAGCCGAGATCATCCGCTTCGTCGAGGGATTCAAGGCCAGCTTCAACCCCAATGTGCTGACCAACACGGAGGTTTTATCCCTCACCCCGGACGCCAACGGCTTCGCGCTGGAGACCAGCGCACCCCAACATTTCGCGCTGGAGACCAGCGCACCCCAACGTTTCGCGCTGGAGACCAGCGCACCCCAACGTTTCGCGCTGGAGACCAGCGCAGGCGCCTTCACCGCCACCCAGGTTTGCATCGCCACCGGCGGGTACCACAAACCCATCACCCCGCGCATGGCCGAGCGCCTGCCGCCCCGGCTACGGCAAATCCACGCCAACCAGTACCGCAACCCCGCGCAATTGCCCGATGGCGCCATTCTCGTCGTCGGCACCGGGCAATCGGGTTGCCAGATTGCGGAAGATTTGCACCTCGCGGGCCGCCGCGTGCACCTCGCCGTGGGCAGCGCGCCGCGAGTCTCGCGGGTGTATCGCGGGCGGGACATCGTGAATTGGCTGCATGACATGGGCCATTACGACCTCGCGATCAGCGACCACCCGATGCAGGAAGGCGTGCGCGGCAAGGCCAACCATTACGTCACGGGGCGTGGCGGCGGGCGCGACATCGATTTGCGCAAATTCGCAACCGAGGGCATGCGCCTGCACGGCCATCTGGCCAGTGTGAACGCCGAAATCATCGGCTTCGCGCCAGACCTCGCCGCCAATCTCGACAATGCCGACCGCGTGAACGACCGTATTAAAGACGGCATCGACGCCTTTATCGCGGAGCGCGGCATCAACGCCCCGGCTGAGCCGCGCTACATCCCGCTATGGCACCCGCAAGCCGATGACCCGCCGCTCGATCTGCAACATGCGGGCATCAACAGCATCATCTGGTGTGTCGGTTACCGGCCCGATTACGCCTGGGTGCATGTGCCGGTATTCACCGGGCGCGGCACGCCAAGCCACCGGCGCGGCATCACCGCCGTGCCTGGGTTGTATTTCCTCGGTCTGCCCTGGCTGCACACATGGGGCTCAGGCCGCTTCGCCGCGATCGCGCGGGACAGCGCGCATCTCGCCAGCCATATATCCCGTTACGCGCCGGGAGCTTTCAACCCCGAGAAATAAGCCGCCACCGCCTGCATCTCGTCCGGCGACAAGGCATGCGCGATGCCTTGCATCATGGCATTGCCACCCTGCCCATGCGCGAACCGGGACAATGCCGCCACAATCACGGGTGCCGGCAACCCGGCCAAAGCGGGCGCGCCGATGGCGGCATTGCCGCCGCCATTCACCCCATGGCACGCCGCACAGGGCAGCGCGCCCTGGTCATTGCCATGCAGCGCGATCATCCGCCCATCCGGCACCGCCGCCTGCGCCAACCCTGGCAATAAGACCAGCCACAAAAACCTCATGGCGCGCTTGTCGCCCCGTAAACCCGCATCGATAAAGCCAGGGTCCCGCCGCCCTGGAAGGACAGCACCACAGGGACATCCATTCCCACATGCATCTTGGGGTCCGTACACATTATATGATACCCGCCGGGCGCGAAGCTGACGCTGCCATGCGCGGGCACGGGCACGGACTGCACATCCATCATCATGGCCATGCCGGAATTATCCTTGCTCTCATGCAGCATCATCGCGCCACAATCAGGTGAGGCTGCACCCGTGACCCGTACAGCCATGTCACCGCCGTTGCGCAGCGTCACATACCCGCCAGCGGGCAGGTTGGGCAACAGATAGCGCATCCACGGCGTAACCGCGGTAATGCCCACGATGCCCGATGCCGCCGCCATGCAAGGCGAAGCCACGATCATCGCCGTAACTGCCGCAGCCCTGATCATCCGCATTACGCACCCCAAACCTATCTGCCACAGCACCCGCTTAACATTGCCTAAACCCCGGCTTCGGCGCAAGTACAGCCGCATGGAGCAACCCCGTTTTGCCGATTCCGGCCGCGCCACGCGGCATATGTTCATCCGCGACCTCGTGCTCACCGCATCGATCGGCGTCTATGCCCATGAGCACCGGGCGCAGCAGCGCGTGCGCATCAATCTCGACCTCGCGGTGGCCGATGATGGTGCTCGCAACCTCTCCCGCGCCGCCATAGGCCAGGACGATCTCGGGCGCGTGGTCGATTACGAGTCCATCATCATCCGCGCCCGTGCCATCGTCGCCACTGGCCATATCCAGCTTGTTGAAACCCTGGCGGAGCGGCTCTGCGAAGCCTGCCTTGAAGATCCGCGCATTCTGATCGCCCGCGCCAGGGTGGAAAAACTCGACGTCTTCGCAGATGCGGCATCGGCAGGCGTGGAAGTTGAACGCCGGAACCCGTAGTTGTCCACCCTCTTGATTCATGATCTGTCAATGGGTTTCAGCCTGTCCTTGGGGCAATCTCGTTCTGATTTAAATATAAATAAATATCGTAAAAACAATCATCTAATGAAAATTATCAGAATACCCAAGAGCAAACGCAGATTAAATTTCATCCCCTGCGCCGCAGTTTCGCCCGCCAAGCATCCACAATCTTATCCACAGCCCCGCCATGACCAGCCCAACTGATCTCGCCCTGCCCACCGGCGTCGCCGTTATCGAGGCCGCCCTGGCCACCATGCCCGCCAACCCAGGCGTTTACCGGATGCTCGATTCCAAGGGCGACGTGCTTTACGTCGGTAAAGCACGCAACCTTAAAAAGCGCGTGGTCTCCTACACGCAAATCGCCCGCCTGCCGGAACGCCTGCGCCGCATGGTCGCTGATACCGCCGCCATGGAGATCCTCACCACCCATACCGAGGCTGAGGCACTGTTGCTTGAAGCCAACCTCATCAAGCGGCTCAAGCCTCGCTTCAACATTTTGCTACGCGACGATAAATCCTACCCCTGGCTGATGCTGACCGAGGATCATGAATTCCCGCAGATCACCAAACATCGCGGCGCGCATCTGCGTAAAGCCAGCTATTGGGGGCCCTTCGCCTCGGCCTGGTCGGTCAACCAGACAGTGCAGGCGTTACAGCGCGTGTTTTTGTTGCGCACCTGCGCGGATACCGTGTTCGCCAACCGCACCCGCCCCTGTTTGCTGTTCCAGATAAAACGCTGCGCCGCCCCCTGCGTTGGGCGTATCGGCCCGGCTGATTACGCAACATTGGTCGCCCAGGCCAAAGCCTTCCTCTCCGGCAAGGCTGGCACGGTGCAGAAGGATCTCGCCCAGGCCATGCAGGATGCCGCCGAGGCCATGGAGTTTGAGCGCGCCGCTGCCATCCGCGACCGTCTGCGCGGCCTCTCCTATATCCAGGGTTCTGATGTCATAAACCCCGCCAGCCTGACCGATGCCGACGTGATCGCCCTGCACCAGGAGGCCGGGCAGGCCTGCGTGCAGGTGTTTTTCATCCGTGGCGGGCGCAATAACGGCAATCGCAGCTTTTTTCCCAGCCACGCCAAATCCGACGAGCCCCCGGCGCTGCTCGCCGCCTTCATCGCGCAATTTTATGACGACAAACCCGTCCCGCCCTTGTTGCTGCTCAGCCACCAACCTGCCGAAAGTGAATTGCTCGCGGAGGCCTTGTCGCTGAAAGCGGAACGCAAAATAACCCTCACGGTGCCGCAACGCGGGGAGAAACACGATGTTGTGGAGCACGCCCGCACCAATGCGCGTGAGGCGCTGGAGCGCAAACTTGCCGAGAGTGCCGGCCAGGGCAAGCTGCTGGCCGCCACGGGCGAGGTCTTCGGGCTGTCCGCGCCGCCCAAACGTATCGAGACCTATGATAACTCCCACATCATGGGCAGCTCGGCCTATGGCGTTATGGTGGTGGCCGGGCCGGAAGGGCCGGACAAATCCGCCTACCGCAAATTCGCGATCAAATCAGACCTTACGCCCGGCGATGATTTCGCGATGATGCGCGAGGTCATGCGCCGCCGCTTTGGCCGGGCACTCGCTGAAAACCCGGAACGCGACGCCCCCGCCTGGCCTGATCTGGTGCTGATCGATGGCGGCCCCGGCCAGCTTTCATCGGCGCGCGCGGTGATGGAGGACCTCGGCCTTAACGACATCCCGCTCGTCGCCATCGCCAAGGGGCCAGACCGTAATGCCGGGCGCGAATGGTTCCACCAGCCTGGCCGCCCGCCTTTTCAACTGCCAGAGCGCGACCCGGTGCTGTATTTCCTCCAACGGCTGCGCGATGAGGCCCACCGCTTCGCCATCACCACCCACCGCAACGCGCGCGCCAAAAAAATCACGCTCTCCGAACTCGATGATATCCAGGGCATTGGCGCGGCACGTAAAAAGGCTTTGCTACTGCATTTCGGCTCAGCGCGTGGCGTGAAGGCGGCTGGCCTGAAAGACCTGGAGGCCGTAACGGGCATTAACCATGCCACCGCCCGCGCGGTTTACGCGCATTTCCACCCTGGCGTGCGCATGGCCGAACCCGCCAGATGACATGTGCGAAAAATTAATTATTTTTTAGTTGTATGACTCATTT
>JAQNCU010000162.1 GCA_029077775.1 Acidocella sp.
CCCGCCGGGCTGGACGGGTTCAAGAAATGGCTGACCGTACCGCCGACCTGCAGGCTGCGCGTGAAGGGGGTGATGAGCGCGGCAAGGTTGGCATGCACATATTGGGTTTGCCGGGCGAGCAGTGCCGAGGTCAGCGAGATGCCGATCGCGCTGCCGACATTGCGGACCAGGCTGAGCAACGATGTGCCCTGGGTCCGTAGCTCCCCGGGGAGGGTGAAAAACGCGACCACTTGCAGGGGAATGAACACGAAGCCAAGGCCCGCACCCTGGATGATGATGGTCAACATCATGTAATTGGCGGTTTCAGCCGGGGTCCAGCCCTCCTGCATGAACAGCGAGACGCCGAGCAGGACATAGCCCAGCAGCATCAAGAGCCGCGGGTCGATCCGGTTGGTCAGGCGGCCCGCGATCAGCATGGCAACCATGGTCCCCGCACCGCGCGGGGCCATCACCAGCCCGGCCGCGGCAACCGGGTAATTGCCAAGATTTTCCAGAAATGGCGATAACAGCGCCGAGGAGGCGAGCAGCACCATGCCGACCGAGGTCATGGTGATCAATGCTGCGACAAAATTCCGGTCTTTAAAAATGGCGCGCGGGATGAACAAATTGCGCCCCAGCATCATGTGCACCACGAAGAGATAAAACCCGAGTACGGCCAGCACGAAACAAGTGACGATGGTGGTTGATGACAGCCAGTCCAGTTCCTCGCCCCGGTCGAGCGCGATTTGCAGCGCGCCGAGGGCGAGCGAGAGCACGCCAAAGCCCACCCAGTCGAACACCGTGCGCGGTGCGGGCTTGACCTTTGGCATGAGGAACAAAAGCCCGAGCACGGCGATGATGCCAAAGGGTAGATTGACGAAAAACACGAAGCGCCAATTGAAATCATCGGTGAGGTACCCGCCCAAGGTCGGCCCCAATATGGGCCCGACCATAACGCCCATGCCCCAGATGGACATAGCCTGTCCGCGCTGCGCGGGCGGGTAGATATCCAGCATGGTGGATTGGCTGAGCGGCACCAGCGCCGCGCCGAACGCGCCCTGTAACAAACGGTAGAGCACCATCTGCGGCAGCGTCGCCGCGATGCCGCAGAGCATCGAGGTGACGGTAAAGCCAATCAGGCAGGTGATGAACAGGTTTTTGCGCCCGAAGCGCGCCGCGAGCCAGCCAACCGGCGCGGTCATGATCGCCGCCATCACCACATATGAGGTCAGAACCCAGGTGATCTCATCATAGGACGCTGAGAGGCTGCCCTGCATATATGGCAACGCCACATTGGCGATGGTGGAATCTAGCGCCTGCATGAGCGTCGCAATCATCAGGCAGATTGTGATGAGCGTGCGGTGCGGAATAACCGGGGTCTCTGGTTCAGACATCGAAGGCGACGCTGCCACGGGCTAAAACAGGTCCGAAAGGTGCCTGTGGTGGTTGGTATCGATGGAGATTTCAGCACTCATGCCATCGCGCAGCGGCAAATTGGCGGGGCCGGAGGTGATTTTCACGCGCACCGGAATGCGTTGCACGACCTTGACCCAGTTGCCGGAGGAGTTCTGCGCGGGCAGGATCGAGAATTCCGAGCCGCTAGCGGGGCTGATGCTCTCGACTTCACCTTTCCAGATCTGGCCGGGATAGGTATCGACCGTGACGGTAACGGCCTGGCCAGCGCGAACATAGGTCAGTTCGCTTTCCTTGGGCTGGGCGGTGATGAAGACATCAGTATCAGACACCAAACCAAAAGCAGCGGTGCCAGCGGGTAGGAACATGCCGGGCTGTAATTGTTCGACCTGGGTAACGTACCCAGAAAACGGCGCGCGTACGACACTGTGTTTGATGTCGCGCAGCGCAGTGTTCAGCTTTGCCAGGGCGCTTTGATAGGCGGGCGTCTGTTCCACTGGGATATGCGCGTTATTGGCGAGTTTGGCGAGTTGCAGGCCCGCCCCGGCGGTAAGCTGGGAGAGCTTCGCCTGGTCCGATTGCAGGGCGAACTGGGCATCGTCATAAACTGAGCGGGTGACGCCGCCATTGCCGACGACGGCGGCATAGCGTTTAAGATCCGCCTGATCCTTGGCGATCTGGATTTTCTGCATCGCGATATCGGCCAAAGACTGGGCATAACCCTGTTTGTCGCCTTTCACGTCCAGCACTGCCTGGGCCAAGGCGGCGCGGGCGGATTGCGCGGCGATGTCAAAGGCGGATTGACCCAGGCTGAATAGCGGCTGGCCCGCCACAACGTGCTGATTGTCCTTGACATAAACCGCCGCGACCACGCCAGAGACATCGGTGGAAAGCGAGACCTTCGCGGCATCGACATAGCTATCATCGCTGCTGATGTAGCGCCCCCCGAACAGCCAGAACAAAAATGCCGCAATGGCGACAATGAGCACGCCGCCCAGCATGAGCACCGGGCGCAGCACGCGGCTGCGGTTGGCGCGGCGGATGCCGGCAATGCCGGGCCGGGTGGCAGCCGGTTGGTCGCGCGGGGTGACAATATTGGTTTGCGACATCACGCGCTCTCCTTAAGGTCGGCATTGCTACCAACATGGTCATGACAAGCAAATTCGGTTTGTTGAAGATTGGCCTTCATCTGGCTCAGCCCTTCGATCAGCGCCGCGCGGGTGGAAGGGGCCATGCCAGCGGTCACCAGTTTGCCGATATTGACCCGCTGACGCGCGATTTCAGCCAGTTGCGCGGTGGCGGCGGGGCGCAGATGCAGACGCCAGATGCGGCGGTCATCGCCATCGGCGCGGCGCTCCACCAGCCCGGCAGCCTCCATCCGGTCAACCAGGCGGCCAAGCGAAATCGGCTCAACCTCCAGCAAATCGGCGGCTTCCTTTTGGCTGAGGCCCGGGTGACGCTCCAGCCGCAGCAGCAAGGCCCATTGCGCGCGGGTCATGCCCTGTAAACGGGCGCGACGATCCGCCTCGACCCGGGCAAGGCGGGCGACGTCATGCAAAAGGAAAAACAGATCGTATTCGAAATCCTGTCTCATCTCTGATGATTTAATAAGCTGGCTTATGATCAGCAACGCATAATTTTGATTATCTGACCAGTGCGCCGTGCAAGACGGGGACGATCCCGGACAGGGCGATCTGCACCCCGATGCCGAGCAAAAGAAACGCGGCGATGCGTGAGACCACTTGCCGCCCAGCGCTGCCCAAAATCGCCGCCATGCGGTCTGCCGTGGTGTATGATATCCAGACCAGCACGGCGATGGCGATGACCGCGAGCCCGGCTCCGGCGTAAAATCCCACGGCTTGGAGGATGCCATCGGGCCGCTCTGTTCCCAGAGACACCGCAACCGCGATGGTGCCCGGCCCGGTGGTGAACGGTAATGTCAGGGGAAAAAACGCGTAACCGGCGAGATCCTGGGGTGAGGTGCCACCCACCGGACGAACCTGGTCTTCCTTGCGGGTGGCGTGAATTTCGGGTGCGCTCAGCATCTCATAGGCGCGCATGGCCACCACGATGCCGCCCGCGATCCGTAAGGCATCCAGCGAGATGCCGAAAAAGCTTAGAATATAGCTGCCTGCGCCCAAGGCCACCAGCATGATCGCGGTGGAATAGACCGCCACGCGCCGGGCGAGCGCGACACGTTCGGCATGGGTTTGCAGGGATGTGACCTCGTTGAAAATGATCGCGCCGCCGAAAGGGTTGACGATGGAGAACAGCGCCGGAAGGGCAAGCAGGAAAGCGGCAATGGCTGCGGACAATGCCCCGGCCTGACCCGGCATGCCTAACCCAGCACCCGCCCGGCGACGGCCCTGAGTTTTTCCAAAAGGGCCGGATCACGCGCCTCAGGCGCCGTGATCAGCGCATAGTCCAGCGCGCGGTCGCAGCCAGCGGGACAGGGGCCGCGTGGGGCGGCGATTTTCGGCACCACATTGGTAACCAGGGCGCGGGCCTTATCAGCATTGCCGAGCAGGACCTTGATGACCGCATCAACCGTAACCGCATCATGGTCCTCGTGCCAGCAATCAAAATCCGTCACCATGGCGACAGTGGCGTAACAAATCTCGGCCTCGCGGGCGAGCTTTGCCTCCGGCATATTTGTCATGCCGATCACCGAACAACCCCAGCTACGGTAGAGATTGCTCTCGGCCAGGGTCGAGAATTGCGGCCCCTCCATGGTGATATACGTGCCGCCGCGCGTGACCGGCAGGCCAAGCTCATGGGCCGATGCCTCCAGCGCGTCGCCCAGACGCGGGCAGACCGGGTGCGCCATTGAGACATGGGCAACGCAGCCCGTGCCAAAGAAGCTTTTGGCGCGGGCGAAGCTGCGGTCGATGAACTGGTCCACGATGACAAAATGCCCCGGCGGCAGATCCGCCGACAGGCTGCCGACGGCGGATAGCGAGAGGATATCGGTAACACCCAGGCGCTTCATCACGTCGATATTCGCGCGATAATTCAGGTCGGTGGGAGAGAGCCTGTGGCCGCGGCCGTGGCGGGGCAGAAAGATCAGCCTGGCATCCCCGAGCCAGCCGGTCAGCACCTCATCAGATGGTGCGCCCCAGGGGGTGTCAATTTTTTGCCATTCGGTGCCGGTCAGGCCCGCAATATCATAAAGCCCCGAGCCACCGATGATGCCGATGACGGGGGTGATCTGTTCAGACATGAAAACTCCGGCTTTGCGCGTGGAAAAGGATCAATCGTTGACCGACAGCACCATGATGGGATCGGCGATTTTCTCGGGCGCGATTTCCTGCTCCAGCGGCAGCACAGCGGTGCCGATGGCGAAGAACTCGATCACATGCGTTTGCCAGCCATGGCTGCCTTCATGGATGTCCACACCGACCACCCCTTCGGCTTTGGCGGCGGCGGCCTCGAACTGCATCCGCTCGACCGCGATCTCGCGTGCCTCGTACATGGCGGCGGTGAAATTCTCCAACTCCACATTGCGCCCGGCAGACCCCAACCCGGCCAGCATACCGCGATGCGCGACGTGATAGACGCAAGAGCCCATGACCATTTCAACCGGGCGGTAACCGGCATGCAGCAGCGACCAGAAATCCTGGCCCGACAGGTCTGACGTAAAGGGCCCGCCATCATGCGCGCGGAAGCCCTTATGCCCCTCGCCATGCACAACGCCGGTGCCGATGGCGATGAATTCCAGTAGATGCTCATCCCATTCCAGCCGCTTGATGGTGAGCTTGACGCCGACGATGCCATCTGCGCCCATGGCCGAGGCCTCGGCGCGCATCCGCGACATCGCCAGCTCGCGGGCATGGTACATGGCCTTTGAGAGCACATCCATCTCCTGGTTTTTCGACCATGAGCCGTATTGGATGCCGACATGATAGACGCAGGTGCCGACGCAAAGCCCGATAGGCTCGAACCCGGCCTTGCGGACCAGCAGAAATTCATTGACCGAGAAATCCGAGGTGAAAACGCCGGTGGAATGGACCGAGGAGCGCAGGCCCTTCAGGCGCTCCTGGGCGTGGACCGGCAGGTTGGTGGTCATGGGCAGACTCCTGAAAATAAGACGATTTTGCGCACCGCGCCGCTCATATCGCGCCATCCTGTTCGTTGGTGGCGTATGATTGGTGGTGGCGCGTGGTGCCGGTCAACGGGGTTTTGCCCGCATGCATGTCCACCACCATCTGGAATTGGTGCGGCAAGGGTGTGCCCCGGCGGGCATCGACCGTGGTGGCGATGACGATATGGCGGGCGAGGTATTCCTTCACCTTTTGCTCGTTGATATCGCGCTCACGCTCGAACATCTGGGAAAAATTTAAATGCGCCAACACGCCGTTGCCACGCGGCCGCGCGGAGTCTCGCAAATTGGCATGCGCGCGCTGGCGCACCCCTTCCCATAGATCTGAGAGCTGGCGTGATTCCTGGTTCCACCAGCCCATGCCGGAGGCATAGCCGCGCCAATCGGTAAGCCATTCATAATGCGCACCTATGGCGATGCCCGTGGGCACGACATCGGCCTCCAGCAACTTGACGAATTCAAGCGCGGGCACGGTGGCGACGATGGGGTCTTCCGAGGCGGGCAGGCCATCAATTTTTACCGCCGTGCCGACCAGCGAAAAATCCATGCTGTTATCCACCTCAACCGGGATGGTGCGCATTTTTACGTCCAGCACGGCGTTGGCACCGCAGGCCCGGGCCTCCTGCGCCAGACGGGCGAGGGCGGCCTCCCATCCTTGGGCGTGGCCCAGCGTCCAGGACCAGCCATAATGCAGCCAGCATGTGGCCGAGATGGCGGCGATGGGTTTCAGCCCGTGCGAGCGCGCGATGAGGAGTTCGGCGGGGCTGAGTGTGGCCATCCAGGGTTTGGTCCCGGCAGCGGCCTCGGTCAGACGGGTGAGGGTGCCGGACGGGACGCGCCCGCCGCGCAGGCTCATCAGAATATCCGCCTGGCGGCGCAGCGCGTTATCCGCTGCGGCCTGGGCCTCGGGCGATTTGGGTTTCAGGAAATCGAACAAGCCCATTAGCTGGCCATGAAGCTGGTGA
The DNA here is from genome assembly GCA_029077775.1 of Acidocella sp. GTDB lineage: Bacteria > Pseudomonadota > Alphaproteobacteria > Acetobacterales > Acetobacteraceae > Acidocella. The sequence goes on from JAQNCU010000162.1 coordinate 6,457, forward strand.
GGGACGCGCCGAGCGATTGCGCATGGGCGGAGGCGGCCTGGGTCTCAGCGGATAATTTTGTGAACCATTCAGCGGGATCGACAATTTTGGTATTCAGGGTTATGCCGCGCACGATCATCGCGATGCTGGCGGAAAGGCGGCCGTTGGCGAGGTCCAGTCGGTACCGGTGTTCACCCAGATCGACCGAGACCCCGGTGATTTTGCCGGATTTGGCGAAAAAAGATTTGCTCTCATGCACGGTGACAAGCGCCGGGAGCGCCTCCTTCAGACGCAGCGCGAACGCGCCGAGCTGGCTTTGTGCATCGTCAGAAAAACGCCGCAGCCAGGCAGCCTGCATGTCGAAATTCAGATCATCCATGGGCGGGGCACGCGAAGACGG
>JAQNCU010000163.1 GCA_029077775.1 Acidocella sp.
GCCGACCTGCTTGCCATTGTCGATTACATTTCGGACGCCAACCCGGACGCGGCTCAGCGCCTAAAGGACGACATCGAGGCGAAGGTCGCAAAGCTGACAGAGTTTCCAAGGCTTTACCGGCCGGGGCGAATTGAAAGCACACGGGAAATGGTCGTCTGGTCGAATTTTATCGTCGTATACGATGAAGACTGTTTCGCCGTCCGCATCCTGCGCGTGTTGCACGCTGCGCAGCAGTGGCCACCAGGGCAAGAAATTCTTTCATAACTCACGGAAGACCGGGAAATCTTGATTTCCGCGTCGCATGGCGTTGCTGTGCGAGAGGAATATCAGTGTATGGTGCTACTGCATGACATCATTAGTCACTGATCATCATTTGCGGCGAGTAGTCCGGCTCGTCGCCGTTCTAAATCTTGCCTATTTCGGGATCGAGTTCACCGTTGCGCGTACTATCGGCTCGGTTGCTCTGTTTGCGGACAGTATAGATTTTCTCGAAGATGCGTCGGTGAACATCCTCATTCTCGTGGCGCTCGGCTGGACGGTACGCGATCGCTCCCGCGTCGGCATGATGCTCGCGGGTATCCTGCTCGTGCCGGGCCTGGCCACGTTGTGGATGGCATGGGAAAAATTCAACCTGCCGCTGGCACCGAATCCAGCTCTGCTTTCGCTGACCGGCCTGGGGGCGGTGGCCGTTAACCTCTCATGCGCTTTTGTGCTGGCACGATATCGTCAACACAGCGGCAGCCTGACCAAAGCCGCCTTTCTATCAGCCCGCAACGACGCGATGGCGAATGTTGCCATTATCGCGGCGGGATCGATAACGGCCTTCCTGTGGGTGTCGGCATGGCCGGATTTAATCGTCGGACTGGGCATCGCCGCTCTGAATGCCGACGCAGCACGGGAGGTCTGGCTCGCCGCACGCAGCGAACACAAGACGGCAGAAGTCTAGCCGTCGTTCTATAAGTCTTAAATTGTGCCGCTTTCGTAAGATGCTTGTGTGTTGATGCGGAATAAATTTTGACAGCCTGGCGCATAAATTTGCTCAATCCCGACTGATGATTGATAAGTATCAGTAGACCGAGTTGACAAGTAACAATCGCTACATATAAATTGTTCTAAAATGGATTCCTGGTTCCTTATAACCTATAAAGTGCCATCTGAGCCCTCCAAGGGGCGGGTTGCTGTATGGCGCCGCCTCAAGAGCCTGGGTGCCGTCTACCTACAAAATAGCGTTTGCCTGTTGCCTAAAACCGACGACCATCTGAGACAACTTAAAATATTAGACAATGAAATTACCGAAATGAACGGTGAGGCCGTGCTACTGGAGACTGTCGCTTTGGATCGCACGGAACAGAGCAAAGTGATAGCCCGTTTCAAGGCCGATCGAGATGAGGAATATAGAGCGTTTCTCGAACGATGTGCCAGTTTCGAGGCCGAGATCGCCAAAGAGATCGAGCTTCAGCGGCTCACTTATGCTGAGTTGGAGGAAGTAGACGCGGATATGAAGAAGCTAAAGGGATGGCTAGAAAAGATCCGGAAGCTTGACTTCTACGGTGCGGCGCTTGCCGAGGAGTCCGCCAATCGACTACATAGTTGCGAGGTATTGCTCGACAGCTTCGCCCAACTTGTATTCGAAGCGCACAATGAAAACCAAGATCGCCTGTCGTGATGTCGGCAGCCACCGACCGCAACGTCCGCAAGGGGTCTACACGACAACTTTTCGTGCGGAGTATCAGGGCTTTTTTTAATGTTATCGGTAAACCATCAACGCCACAGACATGCCGCGATACTTCCATGCGCGTTATGACTTTACGAAAAACTCCTGGCCGTCGCTTTTTTCCGCTTATCTTCCTCAGCCTCGGACTGGCAGGGTGTGCCGCATATAGACCGCAACCGATCAATCCCGCCGCAACAGCCGCAGCGCTTGAGGCGCGGAGCCTTAACGATCCCGGATTGATGAAATTTCTGCAAAAGGCTGATCCAACCGGCCATGGCTGGACCCTGGAGCGCCTCACCTTGGTCGGCCTGTATGAACGGCCAGATATTTTAATTGCCGAAGACCAAAAACTCATTGCAGAAAGTTCTTTGCAGACGGCTACGACTTTGCCAAACCCAACCTTGTCGCTCACACCGACCTATAACGCGACAAACCTGATGCCATCACCGTGGAAAATTGGTCCGATTTTCAACTTTATGCTTAGTAGCCTAGCCGAGCGGCCCGCTTTGATGCAAGCGGCGCAGGCCCATCTCGACGCCGCTGAACAGGCTTTACCTATTGCCGCTTGGATGGTCCGCAGCCAGGTTCGTACCGCCATGCTAAATCTCTGGACCGCACGGCAATCGGAGGCGTTGGACATGCAGGCCCACGCATTGGCTCAGCAGTCCGTGGCGCTCATCACGGCGCGCGTCAATGCCGGTCAAATGTCCGAGGCGGATCAAAACACCGCCATCCTGACTGCCGGCCAATCGGCCTTGGTGGAGGCAGCAGCAACACGCCGCGTGGCGATTGCACGAGCGCAGCTTGCTAAAGCCATCGGCCTACCGACGACCAGCTTGACCAATGTAAAAATTAGTTTTGCCGGTTTCGAACATCCTGAGTGGCCAACGGATATCAAAAAATTACAGGAAAACGCCTTAACGTCACGTCCTGATATCCAGGTAGCGCTAGACAACTATGCGGCCGTGGAGGCACAACTCAGATTGGCGATCTTGCAGCAATATCCGGGAATCTCTATCGGGCCTGGCTATGAATACGATCAAGGTGCTAATAAATATTTACTTTCACTATCAATAAGCCTTCCGATTTTCAATCAAAATCAGGGTGGGATCGCAAAAGCCTTTGCTGCACGTGCGGTTGCAGGCGCCCAATTTTTGTCTGTCCAGCAATCGGCGCTCGATAGCATCGATCAGGCCGTGGCCAATGAACAAGCCAGCGCAACTGAGGTAAAAGCGGCCGATGCCCTACTTAAAAGCGTGAGGGTGCAGAAAAATCGTCTAGATCAGCAATATAATGGAGGCGCGATCGGCAAATTGCGTTTGACTGGAGGACAACAAGCTTTGGTGCAGACCGAGCTTGGTGCAGTTTCGGCAACACAGCATCAAGACGAGGCCATCGGCTCACTTGAAGATGCATTATATCATCCTTTTATCGGAGTGGGGCCGCGTTCGTGATCAAATATCGTCTGCCGGGTTTTATCGCTCTTTTCATCCCACTTTCTTGGTCAATTCACGCCTGTGCAGCACCCCTTCATCTTGATGCGCATGATATTGCTGCGGCCGGCATAAAGACCACCGTTTTGATAGAAAGTCTGCACGCCCAAGAGCTTGCCGCACAGGGTACGGTGCTCGATCCGGCAGCCATTATGCAGACAGCAAGCCGCCTGGTGACTGCGGACGCCAATGTCGCCGCTGCTCGTGCTGAAATGATTTTTGCAACTGAACAAGCTGCGCAAAACCGTCAACTCTATACCCAAGGGCGTAATATCTCGCGGGCCGTATTGCAGCAATCAATCGCAACGGCCGATTCGGCGACAGCGGCGCTGACCGCCGCGCAGACAAAACAGGCAGCAGAAAAAACCGCGGCGATCACGCAATGGGGGCCCGTGCTGACTCGCGCAATGCAGGCTAACGCGCCCATCATGAGCAGTATCGCGAATGGTGCCGTAACGGTGATCGGTGTCAGCCTGCCCCCAGGCAGCGCGCTCAGCCAGTTGCCTGCAACCTCGACGGCAAATCTTGGCGGTAGAACCTATGATATGGCTCTTATCGGTGGCATCCCCGGCATGCTCGGCGGCATTCCCGGCGAGGCCCTGCTCTATAGTATGCCCACTCAGCGTAACTTACCCATCGGTACATACCTCAATGTCGGAGTGCCAACTGGTTCCGAGATCAAAGGCGTCACGGTTCCGGCAAGCGCGATTATCTGGGAAAACGGAAAGTCAATCGCCTATCGCGGGGATGCGGCTGGGAACTTTGAACCGACCGATATTTCTACGGCATCCCCCGTCCACGGCGGCTATTTCATCGCAAGCGAGCTAATCCCTGGTGATCATATCGTCACGCAAGGCGCGGAATTGCTCGCTGCGGCGCCAACTGTGCCGACGATCGTGAAAGCCAAGGCTGGCACCGCAGACCCCGACGACGACTGATAGGACAATCTGATCATGCTGCGCGCCATTACCGGCTTTTGTCTCCGGTTTCCCATTCTTGTTCTGTTCGTCGGACTGGCGGTCGCAACTGCTGGCATCGGCGCGCTGATCAACGCCAATTATGACGTATTCCCGGAATTCGCAGCCCCCTCGGTCACTATCGATACCAATCTGCCCGGCTTCGCGCCCCGCGATGTCGAGGCGCTGGCGACCACACCGATTGAGGATGCGCTCTCGGGAACGCCGGGCCTGGCATTGCTGCGCTCACAATCAATTACCGGACTATCTATCATCACCGCCACCTTTCATGGGGGTACGACACTCGATCTCGACCGCGAAAGGGTCGCCCAGCGGCTGGGCGGCCTCGGCGCGCTGCTGCCCGCCGGCGTGATTCCAGTGCTGGTTCCCTCGCAATCGGCAACGGGCACGGTGCAGGTCGTTGGCCTCACATCAGATCACAAATCCATCATCGACATGACCGAGATCACGCGCGCGGTCATCCGCCCCGCCTTGCTCGCGGTACCAGGCGTCGCCAATGTCGTGATCTTTGGGGCTGAACCGCTGACATGGCAGGTTCAACCCGACCCGGCTCGGATGGCAGCAGCCCATATCGGACTTGCCCAGTTAGAACAGGCAGCTTCCCAATCCACCGCGATTGAGGGTGCCGGGCTGGTCGAAACCCCGAGCCAGCGCCTGCTCCTGCAAAGCCACGGCCAACCCGGCAGTCCCGAAGCCTTGGCACAGACCTTAATCACGCGGCGCACCAGCGGGGCGTTGACGCTAGGCGATGTCGCGACCATCACCGCCGGGGCCCGCCCTCCTACAGGCGCTGCCTTTGTCGGCGCCAAACCTGGGCTGCTGTTGATCATCTCGGCGCAATACGGCTCCAACACACTGGATGTCGCGCGCGGTGTTGGCAAGGTACTGCACCGCCTCGCCCCCGGTCTTGCCGCGCAATCCATAACGCTTGATCCCGATGCCCTACAGCCGGTTAGTTTCATCATCCAGGCGCTGCATGATATCCGAGATTCCCTGCTGATCGGCGCCGGCCTGATCCTGGTCGTCTTGTTTTTCGCGTTACGCGACTGGCGGATTTCGCTGATCTCATTTTTAGCTATTCCGCTATCGCTGCTCGTGGCGGCTTTAGTGTTGAAATATTTTAGGGTCGGCCTGAACACGCTTTCGCTTGGCGGGTTGGCCATCGCGCTCGGTGAAGTCGTCGATGATTCGATCGTCGATGTCGAAAACATTCACCGCCGCTTGCAGATGTTACCGCGGCCAATGGCCGTATCGGAACGGCTTAGGATCATTCTTGAGGCGTCACTTGAAGTGCGGGGCACGATTATTTTTGCCACTCTATCAGTCGTATTTGTTTTCCTGCCTGTATTCGCGATCACCGGGACGGCGGGGCGCATGTTCGCCCCCCTGGCAATCGCCTATATCACGGCCATTCTGGCCTCGCTGGTTGTCGCGGTCACAATCACGCCGGCATTATCGATGCTGTTGCTGGGCCGGGCAAAATCCCGCCGCTCGCATTTCGTTGAATGGGCACGACAATTTCATGGCCGCGCGATGGAACAGGCAGATGGGCACTTCCGGAGTTTGGTCTACGGGCTGCTTGGCATCGCGCTTCTGGCGCTGGCAAGTCTTGCCGCATTGCCGACAAGCTTCCTCCCGCGATTCCAAGAAAACGAAATTATCGCGCATTTTCTTGCACCTCCAGGTACATCCCTACCGGAGATGAAACGTCTCGCTCTGCGCTCGATTAATATTTTAGAGACACTCCCTGAGGTCGGCCATGTTGTCGCGCATCTGGGGCATGCCAATCTTGGCAATGGCCATCCTGATATCAACAAAGCCGAGCTGGACATTACATTATCCTCAAGCGGAAACCGTAATAGTGTCGGATCGCAGCGCAAAATTCTGGCTGCCCTAAGTGGGGTGCCAAGTGTGCGCTTCTGGGCAAATACTTTTCTGACCGAACGTATCCATGAAACACTATCGGGAAGTACCGCCCCGGTCGTGATCAGTTTCTTCGGCACTGATCTTGCGGCGCTGGACCATGACGCCGCCCAGGCCGCGCAAATATTGCGCGCGGTCCCGGGCGTCGGTAGCGTAAGCACAGCCGCGCCGCCAACGACACCTACAGTGTCGGTAACATTGGACCGGCCAGCTTTGGTCAGTTTTGGCTTCCGGCCCGCCGCCGTGCTGGATGCGATCCAGGCAGCCTATGCGGGGCTCGATGTCGCCAGAATATACAAAAATGGTACTTCGTGGCCGATCACCGTGATTCTGCCGGAATCTGAGCGTGACGATCCGACAAAGATCGAAAGTCTACCTCTCGCAGCCCCGAATGGCACTTTGGTACCGCTGGGTGCACTGGCGCATATCACTGAGAGTAACGGGCGCAGTGTAATTCTGCACCAGGACGCCCAACGTATCCAATCGATCAATGTCGAAATTGCCTCCGGCGGGGCGGCCGCTTTCGTCGCACATGCGCGTGTCGCGCTGGCGGCCCTGCATCTCGCCCCAGGCACATATTATGCCATCAGCGGCACGGCGACAGCAGCCAGCGGCGCGCAACACACTTTGTTGCTCGATGGCCTCGGCGCAATGTTGGCAATTCTTGGCTTGATGACGATTGC
>JAQNCU010000164.1 GCA_029077775.1 Acidocella sp.
ATATCGCTCCTTACGGGGAGAAGGGCTCATCGGACAACACCCCCTGAATGGATAGGCGCGGTGTTAGAAGCTTTGGGCGAGACGTGTTCAATATTCTGGCTCGGTGGAGAGCCTGATGTCGTCGTCCGGGCTGCGAGGAACTATGAAGACCGTTTTGCCATTCGTACAGCCGGGGTGCAGCACGGGTATTTTGACATCGTACCTGAGTCGGTTGAATCTCGAGACCTCGTAAGACGCATCAATCTGTTGCGGCCGAATATAATTTTGGTGAATATGGGTATGCCCCGTCAGGAGCAGTGGCTCATCGATAACTGGGAACGGCTTGACACAGGTGTGTTTATCACTGCTGGTGCCCTTGTCGATCATGCCGCCGGGCGCGTTCGTCGTCCGCCACGCTGGGTTGCTAATCTGGGTATTGAATGGCTGGTACGTTTTTTCAAAGAACCGCGGCGCCTGTGGCGGCGTTACCTGCTTGGCCTTCCGGTATTTGGTGTTTATGTGATCAAATATTTTATTTTGAATCTGAAGAAGAAATTTCTATCTTAAATTTTTATGATAATTTTTTGTTTTTTGATCCACAGTTTTTAACCAACTATTTAAGTACGAAATGATGAGAAATCAAACACACGCTATAACAGATTTACCAAATTTTGAGCCTCCCATAAAGGGAAGTTCTTTGCGCCATGTTGCCCGTGCTTTAAGGCGTCATATACGTATCTTTCTTGTCTGTTCTATTTCTGTCCTCGTTTTGGGCGCGGTTTCGCTCGCAATGATTAAGCCATTTTACACGGCAACTGCCGTGGTCGCTCTCTCAACACAAAACCCTGACCCCCGGGCGTTGGACGCACAACAGACTGGTCAGTCGAATGACGCCGATCAGCCGGAAACAATCGCGTCTATGATCCAGTCGCGGAGTGTCGCGGGCGCTGTGTTGGCGTCAATTCCAGCCCCTAAAACGGCAATACAGTTTCGATATTTGGGCTTTCTTTGTCACGCCGGGGTCTCGTTCTTTTGCCGACGCACCAGTCCCGCTGATGGTGCTGGTGAACAGATGTTGGCAGAAAATAATTTATTAAGCGCTCTGACCGTTTTGCCAGAGCCTGATTCTCATGTGCTGGATATTTCCGTAACGGCAGACTCCCCCGATATGGCGGCAAGGCTGGCTGATGCATTTGTAACAAGCTTCCAGACTTTGGCGCTTTCTCGGCAGACAAGAATTGTCTCTGACATGTCCGATGTGTTTAAGGCTCGAAGCTTGGCTTTGCAGACCCAATGGCTCGACGCCGTGAATAGGGCTGATGCTTATAGTGTCAGACATGGATTGACTGATGCTACTGATGACAACGCGTCGACACCTTTGCTTGCTAGTCAGATAGCCGACATGGCAACCAGTCTGAGCCAAGCGCAGGCTCAGTTGGCAACAGCTCAAGCACAAGCAGACGCATTGCACGCTGCCGCAGGTTCGGGAGATGCGAGCGCCTTGATTGTGCAGTCAGAGCAACCCATTCTCGTGGCGACAGCGAGCAATTTAATGGCACTGGAGAATGAGCGTAGTCAGCTATCCGCTGAGTTTGGTCCTGCATATCCGAAAATAAGGGCGCTCGATGAACAAATTAGTGAAGCGCAGTCTGTACTGAATAGCCAAACGGGAACGGCTCTCGCCTCTGTTGGCGATAACGTGGTTTCGGCGCGTGCAGAAGTTAAGGAGTTAACCGCAAATCTCAACCAGTTGCGGGCAGAATCATTGGCGCAGAGTGCCGATCAAGTTCGATATCAAAGTCTCTCTGACGAGGCGACGACTGCAAAAAATGTTTATGAGACGTATCTACAGCATGCGAATGATATCACGAGCCGAGCCGCGTTACTTGAACCGCCCGTTACGTTTGTGTCCCATGCTGGTATACCCACTCATGCGAGTTTCCCGAATAAGCCGAAACTCGGCGCAGCCGTAATTATTCTCGCCGTTATCGCAGGTCTCGCAGGCGTCCTCATCCGAGACTATTTCTCGGTAGATTTTGATGGAACCGAGGATATGCAGGCATTTCTTCAATTGCCCGTGCTCGCAACAATTCCCTTCATTTTCGCGTTGAGGAACCGTTCGGTTGCCAGCCATGTTTTGGATGCACCGTTTTCACGGACAAGCGAGGCGGTTCGTGGGCTTGCAGGGTCATTGGCGTTGATGGCAAATAACGAGACTACGCCGCGTTCGGTACTTGTTACGTCCGCTGGATCTGCTGAGGGGAAAACGACACTCGCGGTTTGGCTTGCCATGACGGTGTGTCAGGGCGAACAATCTGTTCTGGTGATTGACGGTGATCATCGGCGTGGATCGTTAATGCAGGACTCAATCACAACGGCAAAACCTGGCCTAACCGACGTGCTCGCGGGCCGGGCTACGGCAAATGAGGTTATCCAGGTCGATCCGACAACCAAGATCGATTTTATTTCCGCGGGCAGTGCCATGTCGTCTCCGTTTGGCGCGGTTGAGGTGGCGCGTTTGCGGAACTTGATCGATACTTTGAAGCGCAATTATAATCTAATTGTTATTGACAGTCCGCCATTGCTCGCAATGACCGACGGTCTGGTTTACGGAAGTGTCGCTGATCAGACGATTTTTGTTTGTCGCTCCCAGCAGACATCACGCAAAGCAGTTTCGAGCTCGATCAACCGTTTGCGAATTTACGGCGCGTCTGTTGCGGGTTTGGTGGTTTCCATGGTTGATCAAAGCTCGTCCCTGGCGTTTGATGGCGAGTATAGTCGGCGTGAGATGATGTTGAGCAGTCGTCCCTACGGGTCAGAAGGCTAGCCATTGAAAGTCCTGCACGTTGTTCGGCAGTTTTATCCGGCGGTTGGCGGGTTGGAAGCTTCGGTTTTAAACCTTGCCACAATACAGCGTCATGAATTGGGCATCGATACGCGCGTTTTGACCCTTGACCGCGTGTTCGGCCAACCGGGTGTTTTAAAGCCGGTTGACGACGTGGATGGTATTCCCGTGCGGCGTATTCCGTGGCGTGGTTCGTCGCGCTATCCCCTGGCGCCATCCGTGTTACGGTATCTCCGATCTGTTGACGTCATCCACGTTCATGCAATCGATTTCTTTTTTGATTTTTTAGCGGTAACAAAGCCTGTCCATCGTAAATTTATGGTTGCATCCACCCATGGTGGCTTTTTTCATACCTCTCGAACCCATGCGGGGAAGCGGATTTGGTTTAATGTGGTTACGAGGGCATCAGTGCTCGCCTATGGAAAAGTTATTGCCTGTAGCCACAGTGACGCAGCGTTATTTTCGAGTGTCGCCGGGAGACGTATGATTTTAATCGAGAATGGCATCGACCAGAAAAAATATTCAAGTGCAGCGTCGCAATTACAAACGCGGACCATCATCTGCTTCGGGCGGTATGCGTCTCACAAACGACTAGAGGATGTCATCTCATTGGTTGGCCTGCTGCGTACCCATCACCGGGACTGGAAGCTGATCCTGGCGGGACGTGACGCCGACCAAACCTCCGCCCAGCTCACTTGCATGGCTGTGGCTGCTGGTGTTGGTGATGCAGTTGAAGTTGTGGCTGACCCTAGCGACGACACTCTGCGAATGCTGATGGGGCGATCGAGCTATTATGCCAGCCTTTCAGCATATGAGGGGTTCGGCCTCGCGGCGGTTGAGGCGATGTCGGCCGGGTTGATGCCGATTTTGAGCGATATTGCACCCTTTAAAACTTTATTGGCTGATGCCGCGCCGGGTGTATTGGTCTCTGTGGATGATATGTCATCCGGCGCCAAACGGGTTGAAGCTACTGTTTTAATTGACAATGATAAGTATGCGCAGCGCCGGTTTGCCGTGATGCAATCGGTTGCGCGCTATCGGTGGGATGACGTTGCCCGGGAATATGCGGCGGTCTATGATGCGGTGTCGGGTAATATTCGGCCGGTGCCGTTGGCCCGGGCAGCGGGGCAGGCATATGAATAAAAAGCAATATCTGGCGGAAAATCGTTCATGTCAGGTTTTACGTTGTGGGTTGGCGGGCGCAGTGGCCGTGGGGGCGTTCGCGGCGGTCCCATCCCGCGCCAGTGCGCAGTTGATCCAGCAATATTTTTCGCCGGCAATCCCAGGTTATGCTCCTGATTTCAAAGCGTCTGTCGTCAATCGGATGAACGCGCAGAACACCCAGGCAGGTGTGCCCGTGGGCAGCCTTGTTGTACGCCCGAAAATCACGGAAAGTGCCGGATATAATTCTGATACGCTCGCAGTTCCTCATTCTGGAAGTGCTGAGTTGGAGAGTGCGGCTGAGCTCGATGTAAATTCCAATTGGGCACAGAATGCCCTCGGCGCATCTGTTTCGGTGGATAATAGGCGGTATTTTGCGCTCCCCTCTGCAGGCTATACAAATTGGTCGGCCGGTGTCGGCGGGTCGCTGAATATTGGGCAGGATAAGTTAACGCTAGGCTATTCCCGGTTGGCACTAAATCTCGCGGCGACTGATCTTGGGGTCATCGGGGTGGTGACGCCTGTGCCATATTCGGTGAATGATGCGCGGGCATCTTATGATACAGTGTTTGCGCGGTTCAGTCTTACCCCCTCGTTTGAGTATGAAAACTTCGAGTTCGGCAAGTCCACCGGCTCGAATGTCCTGAATTACAACACCCTTAACCATCAAGTGGAGAGTGGGGGGATAACCGGGCGTTATGATTTTGTTCCAGGTAATGCCGCACTTATTATCATTCGTGGCGCTGAATCTCAATTTTCCGTTCAAGCCGCTAATGAGTATCAGGACATTGGTGCTTATGCGGGGCTAGATTTTGCCGGTGATGAAATTATTCAGTACCGTGCTCTGGTTGGTGCGGAAACGCGGCATTTCGCGCATAGCCCGTCGGCTGATCAGACCATTCCGGTTTTCGAGGTCAACGCGGTGTGGACACCCACGGAACTGGATACTGTCACGTTATCCGGCGTTCGCCGGTTCGATGATCCAACCTCGCCATTCGCGCGCGACCAGATCACGCTTGATGGCCGGGTGGAAATTGATCATGAGCTGAGGCAAAATGTTTTTCTGACAGGTTATGCCGAGGCTGCCCGAAGTACCGCTCAACCCAGCACACCGGGGGAGGTGAGTATTGCTCAGACGCAAGTGGATCTTGGTGTCAGTGCGCTTTGGAATATAAATCAAAATCTTCGCGGAACGCTTAGTTACGGTCTGAATAATAGCACCAATAATAATCGTTCTATCAACGCGACAACAGCGCCAACAGGCTACCGGAATTTTTCAAGTGATACCGTATTGCTGGGAATTTCCTTATTTGAGTGATGTTTAATTTATAGATAGAGACATATGATGAGATCAAATTTAAATAAATCCGATTTTTTCCCGGCCCGAATAAAAAAAGCATGTGGTGCGGCGGTTTTGGTCTCATCGATCATGCTGTCGGCTTGCTCGCAAGGTGGCGATTTGCCCATAATGCCGCAGCCTCAGGATAGCGCGTATAGGTTAGGGCCTGGTGACCAAATTCGCGTGATTACCTATGACGAGACGCAACTTAGCAACGATTTTACGGTCGGCCAGAGTGGTAGTGTGGCATTTCCGCTTATCGGTGTTGTCAAGGCAACGGGCCTTACACCCGACCAATTCGCGACAAGTATTGAAAACGCGCTTAAGGCACAAAATTATATCAGCCAGCCGAGTGTATCTGTGCAGGTCATTGATTACCGCCCGATCTCCGTATTGGGTGAGGTCAACAAACCCGGGCAATACCCGTATGAGCCGGGCATGACGATGTTAGATGCGGTGGCGTTGGCTGGTGGCTTCACGTATCGCGCGGTGACAGGTTACGCGGGTGATTGGCGTGGTGGTGTAACAGTGGATGGTAAGCCGGTGGAGGGCAAGATCGCGCCGAACACCGATCTGGAGCCTGGGGATGTCGTTACAATTTACGAGAAATATTTTTGATGCCGCTTGCTAGCGCACTCACCTTCAGGGCACCCCGAGACGTTGAAATCCTCGATGCCCCCTGAATCTCCCCTGGTCTCCGTCGTCATCCCAACCTTTAATCGCGCGCCCTTCCTACGTGCCGTAATTAAGCAGGTGTTATGTCAATCGTTCACGCGGTATGAGTTGATTGTCATCGATCAATCAGACCCTGACAGCGCGGCCTTAAACAATACTTTCATTCATCACTGTAACGATGCACGTTTGCATTATCTATTCATTGCGGCACGTGGTCCCTCCAATGCCCGCAATGAGGGTCTCGCGCGCGCGCGAGGTGAGATCGTGCTGTTCATTGATGATGATGTAATCCTTCTAGACGATCATTTCATTGCTGCGCATTACGGCGTTTATGCAAATCGGGCCGTCGGCGGCGTGGTCGGTCGGCATGTTGAGCGCACGCTGACGATGAATGCGCGTGAAACAGCCTGCAGGGTTTCCCCTGGTGGGCGGACGATTTTTAATCTGTTCGGAACCGTTCCGGTTCGTGTTGGGTCGGCCAAGGGGTCTAACATGAGCTTTCGAATGGAGGCGGTGGCGCAAATTGGTGGCTTTGACCGTTACCTGAATTTTCTTGATGAAACAGATTTTTCAACACGGATCATCGCCGCGGGCTGGGTATTGATGTTTGAGCCCTCGGCGGAACTTGTCCATCTTTCGGCACCGGCAGGCGGCGTGCGGGAGAAATCTGTCGTGGAAACCGAAACAAGGCGTTTTCGGTGCACCGCCTATTATATTTTAAAAAACCGCGGCACCAAAGGCATCCCGCTTTTCGTGCTCACTTTCGGGTTGATCGCGTTGT
>JAQNCU010000165.1 GCA_029077775.1 Acidocella sp.
CCGCCATACCCCCCGCGCCCCGGCCAGGACGGCGGATGGAGCCCAGGTTGGATTGAGCCAGAATGAGACTGAGGCACCGGTGCTTTGCACAGGTGCTGCCGGGTATATCGGGGCGGCAATCGTCAATGGCTTGGCGGCGGCGGGATACAAAGTGTTGGCCGGTTTAAGGCGGGATGCCACGGTGCCGCGCGGTGCGCAGGCTTTTATCACCGGGGATCTGAGCCAGGAGAGACTGGTGCTGCCCCGATTGCGTGCCGTGGTTCATGCCGCTGGGCTGGGCCATAGGCGCGGGGTGACGCGGGATGTCTATTTGCGGGATAATGTCGCAGCAACGGTGAATGTGGCGCGCGCGGCGCGAAATGCCGGTGCCAGCAGGTTTATATTGGTCTCGACGGCGCATGTTCATGGCCGGGTACATAATGACGTGGTGACCGACACCACGGCGGCAAACCCGATGGACATGTACGCGGTGAGCAAATTAATGGCCGAGCGTGCGGCGGCGGATGCGTTCGGGCCGGGATTTTGTGCCCTGCGTCCGGTGGCGGTGATCGGGCCCGGCTGCCCAGGGAACATCGGCGCTTTGTTGAATTTATTGCGCCTGAGGTTACCGTTGCCACTGGGCGGGATTGCCAACCGCCGCAGCTTTATCGCGCGGGATGATCTGGCTGCCCTGGTGGTGGCGCTGCTGCGCGCGCCTGATGTTTCGGGTCCGGTTTTGGCCGCGCACCCCGAGGCGGTGAGCACGCCGGAGTTGATACGCGCTTTGGCCGCGGGGATCGGCGTGAGGAGCCTGTTATGGCCCTGCCCCTCCCCATTATTGGCGATGGCGGCGAAGTTGCTACGGCGCGAGGCGCTGTGGCAGAGCGTGAGCGGGAGTTTTGTCGCCGCACCGATGATCGCGCAGGGTCTTGGCTGGCGGCCCCAAGCCGGGTTGTATGAGAGTTTGCGCGCTACCGCGCGGTATTATGATCCGCGGTATTATAATACCGCAGGCGAAACCCTTGACTAATCATGGGTGAGATTGGATAAGCCGCCGGGTGAAGAATTTGGGTTGAACAGATGAAAACGACGATATCGTTAAAACCGGCCGATGTGAAAAAAGAC
The DNA here is from genome assembly GCA_029077775.1 of Acidocella sp. Classification (GTDB taxonomy): domain Bacteria; phylum Pseudomonadota; class Alphaproteobacteria; order Acetobacterales; family Acetobacteraceae; genus Acidocella. The sequence continues at coordinate 1,105 of JAQNCU010000165.1, forward strand.
TGGGTGTTGATCGACGCGGAAGGGCTGGTTTTGGGCCGTCTGGCGGCAATTGTGGCTTCACGTTTGCGCGGCAAGCACAAGCCGCAATTCACCCCGCATGTCGATTGCGGTGATAACATTATCATCGTGAACGCCGAGAAGGTGAAGCTGACCGGCAAGAAGGCCGAACAATCGGTGTTTTATTACCACACGGGATATGCCGGTGGAATTAAGGGCCGCACGATCAAGGATCGGCTGGCCAGCGCGCACCCGCAGCGTGTGGTTGAAAAAGCCATTGAGCGCATGATCACGCGTGGGCCGCTGCAACGCCAGCAGATGAAGAACCTTTATGTTTATGCCGGGGCGGAACACCCCCACGCCGCACAGCAACCGAAACCATTTGATGTCGGCGCGCTGAACGCCAAAAACCGGAGAGTTTGAGCATGTCCGAAACAATAAACGCCTTTGCGGGCCTGAAAGACATGCCGAGCGTGGTTACCGCCGAGGCTGCCACGCCCAAACGCGAGCCTAAGCGTGACGCGCTGGGGCGGTCTTACGCCACAGGCCGCCGGAAAAACGCCATCGCCAGGGTCTGGATCAAGCCCGGCAAAGGCGAGATTTTGGTGAACGGCAAAAAGGCGCCGATTTATTTCGCGCGCCCGGTGCTGCGGATGTTGATCACGCAGCCTTTTCTGGTGGCCGACCGGTACAACCAGTTCGATGTGTTCTGCACCGTCACGGGTGGCGGGCTTTCAGGGCAGGCAGGGGCGGTGCGCCACGGGATTTCGCGCGCTTTGACCCTGTTTGAACCGGATTTGCGGGGGATTTTGAAGGTTGCCGGGTTCCTCACACGGGATTCACGCGTGGTGGAACGGAAAAAATATGGCAAAGCGAAAGCCCGCCGGAGCTTCCAGTTCAGCAAACGCTGATGAGACAAAAACCCCGGGTCGTCCCGGGGTTTTTTATGGCTGCGGGCCTCGCCGCCGGGCATATCGTTTTTCTTTGAAAATCAGCAGTCTCCGGGGTATATCCCTAACATGGCCCTGAATTTTGAGACGCGGCGATTTATGTCTCCCGCGATACGTGTACAGTTGCACCGCCGTTTGGCGGAGATTGCGGCCATGGTTTGTGCGCTTTTGGGCCTCACGCTGTTGCTCGCGCTGTTGTCTTATTCGCCGCAGGACCCGTCTTTTGACACCGTGAGCGCCGCGCCGGTGCGGAATCTGGTGGGCGTGGCGGGTGCGGGGCTTTCGGACCTTCTGCTACAGGGTTTCGGCATTGCCGGTTTTATACCCGGCCTGGTGCTGCTCGCCTGGGGCTACCGGCTTGGCGCACGCGGAAAAATTGGACATTTGAAGTTGCGGATCGTGCTCGCGGGAATGGCGATGCCGTTGCTGGCTGCTGCTTTGGCCATGGGGCTTGCGGTGATCCCCGGCCCAGATGTCGGCTGGCCGGTAGCGGCGGGCATTGGCGGTGCGGCGGGCACTCTTTTATCGCCTTTTGGCGCCGCGGGCGCGGTTTATGGCCGGGTCGGTGCCGGCATTATAATGGTGGTCACACTGGCTTTGGCGCTGGGCAGTTTCGGCTTCGCGCTCGGCTTTACGCCGGGGGAGTGGCGGTCTGGCGGGGCGAGGGCGGCGCGGGTGGCCATGGCCTCGGTTTCGCAAAGCCGCCGAGGGGCTGAGGCTGTGTCCTCGTGGCTGACACCGTTACTCGCCAGTGCGTCCGCCCAGCCCCCTGCCCCGGCGCGGCTCTGGGTGCCGGAGGGGGGTGAGGAGGCGGGGACCGCGCAGCCTGTACCGTTTTTGCCATTAAAATCCCGTCCCGCGATCAAACAGGCGGCTTTGCCGAAAAAGGCGCCGCCCCGGCAGGAGCGTCTCCCGCTGCTGGATGATGGCTGGAGCTTTCCGCCCCTGGACCTTCTGCGCCCTGCCCCGGCCCGGCATAATACCGGGCCTTCACCAGAGTCGCTGGAGAGCAATGCCCGCCTGCTGGAAACGGTGCTCCAGGATTATGGCGTGCAGGGCAAGATCGTTGAAATCCGCCCGGGCCCGGTGGTGACATTATACGAGCTGGAACCCGCCCCCGGCATCCGCTCCGCCCGCGTGGTCGGGCTGGCCGATGATATCGCGCGCTCACTCTCAGTCGTTGCGGTGCGGATCGCCACAGTGTCGGGCCGCAATGTCATCGGGATCGAGGTGCCGAACGCCAAGCGGGAGACGGTGTATCTATCTGAGCTTTTGGGCACCAATTTATGGGAGACCCAATCGGGCAAGCTCTCGATTGCGCTGGGCAAGGATATCTCGGGCGCGCCGATCATCGCCGATCTGGCACGGATGCCGCATTTGCTGATCGCGGGCACCACGGGCTCAGGCAAATCGGTCGGCGTGAACGCCATGATCATGAGCCTGTTATACCGGCTCTCACCGGAGCAATGCCGGTTGATCCTGATCGACCCAAAAATGCTGGAACTCTCGGTCTATGACGGCATCCCGCATCTGATGGCGCCGGTAGTAACCGAACCTGCGAAGGCCGTGGCGGCACTGAAATGGGTGGTGCGGGAGATGGAGCGGCGTTATCGGGCGATGAGCCAGCTCTCAGTGCGCAACATCGCTGGGTATAATGACCGCGTGAACGAGGCGCGCGGGCGCGGTGAGGTGGTAACGCGCAGGGTGCAGACCGGCTTCGACGCCGAGACCGGCAAGCCGATTTTTGAGGACCAGCCGCTGGCGCTGGAGGCTTTGCCCTTCATTGTGGTGTTCATCGACGAGATGGCGGATTTGATGATGGTGGCGGGCAAGGAGATCGAGATTGCCGTGCAAAGGCTGGCGCAGATGGCACGGGCGGCGGGTATCCATGTGATTATGGCAACGCAACGCCCGTCCGTGGATGTGATCACCGGCACCATCAAGGCCAATTTCCCGACGCGGATCAGCTTCCAGGTGATCTCAAAATTCGATTCGCGCACCATTTTGGGGGAACAAGGGGCCGAGCAGCTGCTGGGCCAGGGCGATTTATTGTACATGCAGGGGGGCGGGCGCATCACCCGCGTGCATGGCCCATTTGTCTCAGACCAGGAGGTGGAGGCCGTGGTCTCGTTCCTGCGCGAACAGGGCGAGCCCGCGTATCTGGATGAGGTGACCGAGCCGATGGAGGATGATAACGCCACCAATGCCGGGTCGGGGGCCGGGATGATCGGCGGCAACACCACAGGCGAGAACGCGCTCTACGACCAGGCGGTGTCTCTGGTGGCGCGCGAGGGCAAGGCGAGTACGTCGTTCATTCAGCGGCATTTGCAAATCGGCTATAACCGCGCGGCCAAGCTGATCGAGCAGATGGAAAAGGATGGCGTAGTGAGTGTCGCCAATCATGTCGGCAAGCGCGAAGTGCTGGTGCGGCGGGAACGTGATGACGATTGAGGGGGCGAGACCGCGCGGTGCTGCGACCCTTGTTTCCATTCAGTATCTTCGCGCCATTGCCGCGACCGCAGTGGTTTATTACCACATATTCTCAAACCATATCGCGGCGCATTGGGCGGGCGGACGGGATGTTGGGTTGTCCGGGGTCGATATATTTTTTGTTGTCAGCGGTTTTATCATGTGGATGTCGACCGGCGGGCGGCGCAACCATGTTCGGTGGTTTTTAAAGCGCCGGATCTTTCGGATCTACCCGATGTGGTGGATCGCGCTTTCGGCGTGGATCGCGATGAGGTTTGTCATTCCCGATCATTTGCACAACGCCGATGTCACGCGGGCAACCGTGATTTGTTCGTATCTGCTGGTGCCGCATTTTCATGCGGTTTTTGCCGGGCATGTCTGGCCGATATTGGTGCCAGGGTGGAGTCTGCAGTTCGAGATGTTTTTCTATCTCGTATTTGCGGTCACGCTGCTGGTTAAGGACCGGCGCGCGCGCTTGGTCACGGTTATGGGCGTGTTAGGCGCGCTCGTGGTCGTGGGGTTGGTTTTGGCGAGGTTTGTGGTGGCGCCACAGGGTGCGGTTCTGCATGATTATACCAGCCCGCTGCTGATCGAATTCGCCGCCGGTATTATGCTGGCGGCGATGTTCGACCAATGCGCGCGCGCGCCAGCGGCACTGGGCGTGGGGTTGCTGGGGCTCGGGGGTTTGTTGCTGGTGGTGAATTACCGGTTGATCGTCGAAGACGGGATGGGCCGCGTGTTGATCCTGGGCATTCCGGCAATGTGTATCGTGGCGGGCGCTTTGATGATGGAGGCAAATTTGGCGCGGCGGGTGAGCAAACTGGTATTGCTGGTGGGTGACGCGTCGTATTCACTGTACCTCACGCACCCCATTGCGATTTCAGCGGCGGCGGTGATCTGGGAGCGGGCACATTTGCCCGTGGATAACAGTATTGCGACACTCGGGTTTGTTCCCTGCGCGCTGGCCGCCGCACTTATATTCGCGGTTATGGTTTATCGGTACGTCGAAAAGCCGCTGCTCGGCCTGCTGGTGTCCGGCGGGCGGGACCACCCTGCCTTGCCCGCTGCGTTGCTCGAGGAGCGGACCTAGGCGCGACGTCGGTGTTTGGTGCGGTGCAAAAAATTCTGGCGTCCGGTCTTTGGCTGTGCCATGTTTCAATGGTAATTCATGAAAAAGGGCTCGCCATGCTCGACAAAACAATCATCAATGAGTTCTCCCACATCAAACCGGATGACACGCCCTGGCGCATGGACGGGTTGCGGGATTTTTTCCTGTACCGGGATTTAGGGGTAGCGGGATCGACCGGCGGGCGGGTGATCTGCCAAATGGTGAAGGCCAACCCGGAGCGTCCGCCGGAGCATGGGACAGGCTGGCACCAGCATATCGCGGATTTCCATATCGTTATCATGACCAAAGGCTGGGCGCGGTTTATGTACAATGACAAGGAGCATCTGGTCGCTGCGGGGGATTGCGTGCACCAGCAGCCCGGCATTACGCATTACCTGTTCGATTATTCACCGGATATGGAATATATCGAGATCACGTCTCCGGCTGATTTTGGCACCGTGGACGTTACGGGCGCCGGCGCATGACGCCAGAGGTCAGCGAGGCGCTGGGTCGGACATTGAATCACAAGCGTATTGGTCGCCTGATGCGAAAGCATGGGCTGTGCAGCCGCAAGCGCCGCCCGTTCCGGGTGGTGACAACGGATTCGCGGCACGATCACCCGATAGCGCCCAATGTGATTCAGCGCGACTTCGCGGCGACAGCGCCAAATCAGAAGTGGCTGGCCGACCTTACCTATGTACGTACTGACGAGGGCTGGCTGTACTTGGCGCTGGTGATTGATCTGTTTGCCCGCAAGATCGTCGGCTGGGCAAGTAGCGATTCGATGCCCCAGGGGCTCACGATCGAGGCGCTGCGAGTTGCGCTTGGCTGGCGCAATCCCGACGCGGGGCTCGTGCATCACTCGGACCGGGGATCGCAGTATGCTGCCGGGGACTACCGCAAGATCTTGGAGGCGAGGGGCATCACCGTATCGATGAGCCGCAAAGGTGATTGCTGGGACAATGCTCCGATGGAATCGCTCAATGGCACGCTCAAAGTCGAGTGCGTGCACGGCGAGCATTTCCGCACCCGGGAGCAAGCCCGCCTGGCGATCATCGAGTATATTGGCTACTACAATACCGAGCGCAGACATTCTTCCCTCGGGTACATGCCGCC
>JAQNCU010000166.1 GCA_029077775.1 Acidocella sp.
TGCTCGACGGCGACGATGCGCTCCTGCTGTGGGGCCGCTCGCTCGCGGCCTCCGGGATGTTGCCGGGGGGGAAGGTCGTCGCGACCGTGATGTCTAACCTCGGGTTGGAACGGTTCCTGGCGGGGCATGGGCTGGCGTTGCACCGGACCAGGGTTGGCGATCGGTATGTTGCCGAGATGATGCGAACCGGGAAGATAAATCTGGGTGGCGAGCAATCAGGCCATGTGATTTTGTCTGATTATGCCACCACGGGTGATGGGCTGATTGCGGCATTGCAGGTTCTGGCCGTACTGGTGCGGTCGGGACGCAGAGCCTCGGAGGTTTGCCGCGTGTTTACACCGCTGCCGCAATTGCTGCGCAACGTCCGGTATGCGGGGGAGTCACCGCTGCGGCTTGCGCATATTCAGGACTCCGTTGCCAAGGCAGAACAGAGGCTGGGGCGCGCGGGCCGCATGTTGATCCGCGCTTCGGGAACGGAGCCCTTGATCCGCGTGATGGCGGAAGGCGAGGACATGGCGTTGATCACGCAACTGGTCGGCGAGATTTGTGCCGCCATTGCGGATGCGACCACGGCGCGGGCCGCCGAGTAGATGCATCGGGTTTTGACCATCGCCGGGTCGGATTCCGGCGGTGGTGCCGGGATTGAGGCCGATATCAAAACCATCACGGCGCTTGGCGGTTATGCTATGACAAGTATAACGGCGGTGACCGCGCAAAACACAGTTGGGGTGTTTGGTGTGCATGCGCTGCCGGCTTCGTTTGTCGGGCTGTCGATTTCCACGGTCCTGCAAGATATCGGCGCGGATGCGATCAAAACCGGGATGCTGGCGGATGAGGCGATTATTCGGGCGGTGAGTGCGGCGCTGCCAGCCGACATTCCGCTCGTGCTGGACCCGGTGATGGTGGCGACCTCTGGCGCTATTTTATTGCCCGATGATGCAATCGCGGCGATGCGCGTGCTTTTGGTCCCGCGCGCGCAATTGGTGACGCCGAATTTGCCGGAAGCCGCGAAGCTGACGGGGCTGAAGGTGGTGAGCGAAGACGAGCGGATTGAGGCTGGGCGGGCTTTGCTGGCGATGGGTGCGGCGGCGGCGCTGATAAAAGGCGGGCATGGCACTGGCGCGCTGCTGACCGATTATCTCGTAACGCGGGAGGGTGTGGAGGTGATTTCCATGCCCCGGATTGAGACGCGCAACACGCATGGCACGGGTTGCACCATGGCCTCGGCGATTGCGACGGGCCTGGCGCAGGGCATGGATTTATCTGCTTCTGTGCACCGGGCACGGCGCTATTTGCAGAACGCGATTGCCACCGCGCCCGGCTTTGGGGCTGGGCACGGGCCTGTGAACCACCTTGCGGCAGGATGAGAGATGAAGGCTAAAACTCCCCCCTGCGGTGTAAAAAACACATGACTCGGCGCGGCGTGGCGGCGTATGAATATCTTGCTGTGAAGATCACGCAGGAGACACCAAAGCTGGGCTGATGCCAGGCGGCGGGGCCGAAGGAGCAACCCCCCGGAAACTCTCAGGCAAAAGGACTGTGTGGTCAGGCAATCTGGAGAGAGGCGCGTTGTGGTTTAGCGCGCCCGCCGAAGGGGAACCCGGAATCTTGACCAAGGTTCGGGCAAACTCTCAGGCAGCAAGGACAGATGGGGATTGGTGGGCTGGGTGTGTTTCCCGGCCATGACGAGTCCGAAGCTGGAAGGTATCTTGCATGACCCATGTTACCATTATCGGGGCCGGAATTACCGGCGTGACCACGGCTTATGCCCTGCTGGAGCGCGGCTGCCGCGTGACCATCATCGACCGCAACCGCTATGCGGCGATGGAAACATCTTTCGCCAATGGCGGTCAGCTATCAGCCTGCAACGCTGAGGTGTGGAACAGGGTTTCGACCATGGTGAAGGGGGCGAAATGGATGTTCCGCAGCGATGCGCCGCTGCTGCTGAACCCCAAGCCAAGCTGGCATAAATATTCCTGGCTGGCGGAATTTGCCGCCAATATAGGAAATTATCGCCAGAACACGATTGCTACAACACGCCTGGCGATTGCGGCGCGGCAGCATTTGTTCGACATCGCAGCCAAAGAGAACCTGGCGTTCGACCATGAACAGCGTGGTATTTTGCATGTGTATCGTGACCGTAATGGCTTTACTGACGCGCAAGCGGTGAACCAGTTGCTGAACGAAGGCGGACTGGAGCGCCGTGCCGTGACGCCGGAGGAAATCCGCGCGATTGAGCCTACGCTGCGTGAGGATTATTTCGGTGGGTTTTTCACGCCATCGGATTCCACAGGTGACATTCATAAATTCACGACGGGTCTGGCCGATGCCTGTCTTCGCCAGGGTGCGGTGTTTTTGAATGATGCCACGGTGCGCGCGATACGAAGCCTGAGATGCGGTATTGAGGTCGATTGGCAAACGGGTGACGGCACGCGGGCGGTGCTGCGGTCTGATGCGGTGGTGATCTGTGCGGGCATTGCCAGCCGGGATTTTGCCGCCATGCTGGGTGACCGGGTGAATATTTATCCGGTGAAGGGCTATTCGATAACCGTGCCGCTGGATGATGCGCAGAGCCAGGCGGCGGCGCCGTGGACCAGTCTGCTCGATGAGGGAGCAAAGATTGTCACAAGCCGCCTGGGCGCCGGACGGTTCCGGGTTGCGGGCACGGCGGAGTTTAATGGCGCCAACCGCGATATCCGCGCCGACCGAATTCGCCCTTTGGTTGAGTGGACCAGGCGGCTATTCCCTGGGGTTGCCACGGAGACGATCATTCCCTGGGCCGGGCTACGCCCGATGATGCCAGATATGATGCCGCGTTTGCGGCCGGGTAACCGGCCAGGCGTTTATTACAACACCGGCCATGGGCATCTGGGATGGACGCTGAGTGCCGCGACCGCACAGATTGTCGCCGACCAGATCGCTGGGGCAGCGCCCCGCCCGGTTGTGGCGACTATGCGGGCGAGGCACAAAGCGGTGTCGGTTACGGTGTGATTTTAAGCGGTTTACCGGGGCTTTGAGATCCGAATCCAAGGCTGAATGAAAATATAATATGATCGACTTGACGCCAGCGCGTTAGGTCGATTTCTCAAAAATATTACGATATCGGATTGATATAATCGATCGGTCGCCGTCCTTTTGTCCAGGCTCGCAAACACTCTTCGAGCATGGTCGATCCAGTTTAAGGCCATTCTTGACCTGATTTTATCCGCAGCCTGCTCTGGATATCAATTTATAAGGATTTTAGAAATTTTTGTAAATTAGTCCCAAATTCAACCCAAAATTATAAAACTCCTGGGTATTCTGGATTTTTATGCCTCAAAACACGACCGGACATAAGCGGATTTATAATTTTTATTACGTGTTGACATTGAATACACATTACGTTTATGCATCGATTATGAAACGTCCACTTGCGAATGCTGAGGTCAATATTCACCTGCGTGCGCGGACCCAGGACAGGGAATTGATCGATATGGCCGCTGAAATTGTAGGTACGAACCGGTCGCAGTTCATGCTGACATCGGCCATCAAGGAGGCCAAAAACATTCTTCTTGATCAATCCACGATCTACGCGGACACCGAAACGTTTCAGAAGGTTATGGATTGGATGGATATGCCAGTCGCCGTCGATGAACCGGCTGGGATAAAACGCATTCTGCAAGCCAACGCCCCGTGGCAAAGTGAGTGATGCGCCACTACGCCTCGACCCGCCCGCTCTTTTAAATGAGGCGCATGATGGATCATATTTCAACTCCGGTGAACGCGTATTGGATGACTGGTTGCGGCAGCGCGCCCGGCTGGATGATTGGTTTCGGCACCATGCCTTGCATAACCCAAAATCTGGAGCAAGCCGGACCTATGTCGTCTGCCCAGCGGGATCGCGCCAAATTATTGGCTATTATGCACTTAGTATGGGGCAGATTCTTGCCCATGAAAATGTTGGCTCCATTCGCGGAAACGTGCCGTGCGCCATTCCGGTTGTTGTGCTCGGAAGGCTGGCAATCGATCTCACATGGCAGGGCAGGGGCTTGGGCAGGGCTATGCTTGCGAATGTTGTCAGGCGCTCACGCCGCGCCGCCGTTGAAGTCGCAGCACGTCTCGTCATCGTTCACGCCATTTCTCCGACGGCGGAGGCTTTTTACCATCACCACGGCTTTACGCGGCTGCCATTGGGCGCCCCAATCTTAGGCATCAACATTATGAAATTCCAATGATGAGTTTTTTCAAAAGACCGATGTTTATTGTGCTGATTCTTATACCTAATATCGTGTCGCTACTATATTTCGGCGTTGTGGCATCGCCTGTATATGTTTCGACGTCATCACTGACGGTCTTCAATCCCAGCCAGACTTCGTCCAGCATTGTCTCGCTCCTGTCCGGCGGATCAAGCGATGGGTCTGTTGAAGAGGCATATATCCTGCGTGATTACATCGCCTCATGGTCCGAGTTTCAGAAATTGCAGTCTTCGACCGATCTAGCCTCAGAATATGAGAGAGGCGATTTTGTGTCACGATATGGCGGGTTGGCGACATTGTTTCGACGAAACGATGTTTCATTGTGGCACTTTTACCAAAAATGGGTTTCGGTTGACGTTGATGTCAAAAGTGGTGCCGTTATGCTGAACGTAAAAGGATATAGCCCGGCATTCGCACATCGTTTGGCGAGCAAAGTTTTGGCAGATGCCGTTGCGCATATGGATGTCATGAATGACCAGCAGGAATTGGACTTTGTGCAAGATGCCAAGGCGCATGAAATCGTGGCCAAACAGATTGCGGCCACAGATGAAGAGGCGCTCGACGCCTATAGAGCCAAAATTGGCGTCTACGATCCATCGCTTCTCTATACGTCGCAATTGGCGTTGGCCAATAGTCTCACATCCGAGGATACCCAATTGCTAGCGCAATTCAACACGATGTCAGCGGCAGCGCCGAATAGCCCTTCGGCCAAGGATTTACAGGCGGCGATTAGAACAGTTTCGTCCAGGATCTTACAGATCGATCAGAAAATTCCGATTATAGCGAATGAATCGAAACCCTATGAAGAGCTCTTGGTGACACGGAACAATGATGTATCTGTATTACAACAGGCGTCTCAGGCTGTTCAGGATGCTGAATTAAAATCTGAACAAAACCGGTATTATATCGATACGATCAGTGCGCCGTCGCAACCTGCAACCGCCGAACTGCCGCATCGGCTGGAATGGGTATTTGGTATCTTTATGATTACGTTCATTGCCTGGGGTTTACTCCGTTGAAAACGTTTCGGTGGACCGCAAGAGGCCTAATGCTCTCAACGCTGCTTTCTGGCTGCGCCACGCTCCCACAGTCAGGCCCTAGCGCTGCAGGCATGGTAAATAACACTAGTCAAGTAAATTTAGTCGATGTGACACCAGGGTTCGCCTCGACCATGGAGGCTGAGATAGCGAATCGGGAACGTGAGAAGTTTGATGCCGTGCTGTCAGTTTTGCAGTCATCACCCGTGATCAACCAGGATATTATTCTGCAGCCCGGTGATGTTATCTCAATCACACTCTGGAGCTTCTCTCCCTGGCAGGGCGCGAATTCGGGCGGCACCATGAACCAGTCGACAGGACCTTCACCATCGGGTCTGGGTAGTTATCAACTCGACACCAATGGAATGGTGTCTCTTCCCTATGTTGGCACCGTTTCACTCCAGGGGTTAAGCGTACCGGCCGCGCAAAGCAAGCTCGCTGATCTGTATGTGAAGGCGGGCATCGTCCAGGATCCTTCGGTGATAATCGTGCCGGTATCCATTCCTCAGGGCAGAATACTTGTAACGGGTGCCATTGGTGCGCCGAAAGCCATCCCCTGGACGCCTGCCGGCGTGACACTGTCTGATGCACTAACGGACGCGCTCGGTAATGGATCTGAGGTTTTGGCGCAGGGCGATTTTGCCTTAAAAAAAACAGCACTCCAGGTAGATATCATCAGGGACGGCAAGACGATCTCGTTGCCGATGGGAGAGGCGTTGGAGCAAAATGTGACGCTTCGTCCGTATGATAAAATTGTCATACAGAAATCATCAAACGTAAAAGTGGTTGTCCTGGGTGGCGGTATCGCCAAAAACGGGGTCGAGGGATTTGGCGAATCGCCGTCCTTGGCGGAGGTTCTTGGGAATGCATCTGGTCTGGACGCGAATTCGGCAAATGACCATGCCGTTTTTGTGCTGCGGCTGAACCACGAGGGCAAAAAACCCACATTGTATGATTTTTCATGGAATAAAGTCGACGGGCTGATTGCCGCACAACAATTCCCGATGCTCAACGGCGACTTGGTATATGTTGCCGAGGCACCAATCATACCTGTGGAGCGCGCCATTTCGATTCTGTTTGAGGTTGCTCTCCCGGCAGCAACCGCGGCAAAATAATGTTCAATTCTTATGAGTATCTTTGTCATTGTTTGCCGGAGGACGAAGCCCGCGTTGCGGCCAGCCAAATCCAGAGCTTTGATGCGCTCACGGCCTGGCTTGAAGCTCATCAAAAACCAAAGCTAAGTCCTAATCTCAATTATCAGAAAATTCTTCCTCCTGATATGCAAACGTCTTGGAAAAAAAGTTTTTGGGCTCGGTTACATCGGAAGCCGTCCAAAGATCAAACTGACAGCAAGCCGCAAGAATGGATGAGGGTTGTCGCGTACAGGCAAAAAGTGATTCTGCTGCTAACAATCTTCACAACATTGATAATTCTGGCGGCATC
>JAQNCU010000167.1 GCA_029077775.1 Acidocella sp.
TTGCCACGCTCACATTTGTCTTGATGCCGCTGAACGCCTCACCCAGATCGATCTCGACGGCGGCGCGAACATCACTGCCGGTCTGCCGCGTCTCCCCGCCGCCGCGCCGCCCGCCGCCGAACATCTGCTCGAAAATATCGCCAAGCCCACCCTCGAACCCGAACCCGGCGCCACCGCCTGGTTGCGGCCCGCCATTTTCAAACGCGGCATGGCCGAAACGGTCATAGGCCGAGCGTTTCTGATCGTCCTTCAGAACGTCATAAGCCTCGTTCAATTCCTTGAACTTATGTTCAGCCTTCGCATCGCCTGGGTTGCGGTCGGGATGATATTGCATCGCCAGCTTGCGATATGCTTTTTTCATCTCCTCGGCGCTGGCGCCGCGCTCCACACCCAGCGTGGCGTAATAATCCTGTTTTGCCATGAAACGCGGTAAATTCCCCGAAATTTCCTAGAAATATCCTTACTCAGAAATCCCGGAGCCGAAGCTCCGGGACCCGTTGGTCTGTCATCCGGCCAGTATGTTCAGGCGGATTTCTTTTTGTCGTCAATTTCCTCGAAATCCGCATCGACGATCTTCTCGCCATTCGGTCCCGATTCCGGTGCCGCCGTACCCGGGGTCGCATCGGCGGCGGCTTGCGCCTGGGCCTTGTACATCGCCTCACCGATTTTCATCGCCGCCTGGGAAAGCTGGTCGCCCGCGGCCTTGATGGCGTTGGGGTCGGTCCCTTCCAGCGCGGTTTTAGCCGTCGCGATGGCGGCCTCGGCCTCGGCCTTGTCCTGCGCGGCGACAACATCGCCTGCGTCCTTCAGGGTTTTCTCGACCTGGTTGATCATCGCCTCGGTCTGGTTGCGGGCCTCAACAGCCTCACGCCTTACCTTATCGGCGGCGGCGTTTTCCTCGGCGTCACGCACCATACGCTCGATATCGGCATCCGACAGACCACCGGATGCCTGGATGCGGATCTGCTGTTCCTTACCCGTCGCTTTGTCCTTGGCCTGGACGGAGACGATGCCGTTCGCGTCGATGTCGAACGTGACCTCGATCTGGGGTACGCCGCGTGGTGCTGCGGGAATACCCTGAAGGTCGAAATTGCCGAGCAGTTTATTGTCAACCGCCATTTCACGCTCGCCTTGACACACTTTGATGGTCACGGCCGTCTGACCATCATCAGCGGTTGAGAAGGTCTGGCTCTTTTTCGTGGGGATCGTGGTGTTCCGGTCGATCAGGCGGGTGAACACCCCGCCCAGGGTTTCAATGCCCAGCGACAGCGGCGTGACATCAAGCAGCAGCACATCCTTGACATCGCCCTTGAGGACGGCACCCTGGATACCGGCGCCGATCGCCACGACCTCATCGGGGTTCACATTGCGTGCCGGTTCCTTGCCGAAGAAGGTCTTCACCAGCTCGATCACTTTGGGCATTCTGGTCATACCGCCGACCAGGATCACCTCGTTGATCTCACCGGCGGTGACACCCGCATCCTTCAACGCCGCCCGGCACGGCCCGAGTGTCCGTTCGATCAGGTCATCGACCAGGGATTCGAGCTTCGCACGGGTGAGCTTCAGGACCAGATGCTTCGGCCCGGAGGCGTCCGCCGTGATGAAGGGCAGGTTGATCTCGGTTTCCTTGGACGAGGACAGCTCGATCTTGGCCTTCTCGGCGGCTTCCTTCAGCCGCTGCAAAGCGAGCTTATCCTTGCGCAGGTCGATCCCCTGGTCGCGCTTGAATTCATCGGCGAGGTAATCGATCACGCGGGCGTCGAAATCCTCACCACCCAGGAAGGTGTCACCATTGGTGGATTTCACCTCGAACACACCGTCGCCCAGTTCGAGCACGGAGATATCGAATGTGCCACCACCGAGGTCATAGACCGCGATTATGCCCGCGTTTTTTTTGTCCATGCCATAGGCGAGGGCCGCCGCGGTCGGCTCGTTGATGATCCGCAGCACGTCCAGCCCGGCGATTTTGCCGGCATCCTTGGTGGCCTGGCGCTGCGCGTCGTTAAAATAGGCGGGCACAGTGATAACCGCCTGTGTGACGGTCTCGCCCAGATAGGCCTCGGCTGTTTCCTTCATTTTGGTGAGGATGTACGAGCTGATCTGCGATGGGGAATATTTCTCGCCCTTCGCCTCGACCCAGGCATCCCCGCTATCGCCGCGCACGATGGTGTACGGGACCATGTCTTTGTCTTTGGCGACGGTCGGGTCGTCGTACCGCCGCCCGATCAGGCGCTTTACGGCGTATAACGTGTTGGACGGGTTGGTGACACCCTGGCGCTTGGCGGATTGGCCGACCAGACGCTCCCCCGAGTCGCTGAAGGCGACCATCGAGGGCGTGGTGCGCGCACCCTCGGAATTTTCGATCACGCGGACATCCTTGCCCTCCATGACCGCAACGCAGGAATTGGTGGTACCGAGATCGATACCGATAACTTTACTCATTCTATGCTCCTTTGCAGCGGATCGACCCGGCCCGAAGCACCGGAGAGACCCCTTGGATAACGATTGTGGATGTATTCAAACCAAACCCTGGGCACAAGGGGTTTCTGCCTGACCGGACCAGAAATCTGGGCTTGGCTATTCCGCGATAAGCGCAGAGACCGCAGCCGCGAGCCGCATATCCCGGTCGGTCACGCCGCCCGCGTCATGGGTGGTGAGCGCGATCCGCACTTTGTTGTACACATTGGACCATTCAGGGTGGTGGTCCATGGCCTCAGCAAGCTCTGCGACCTGGGTCATGAACGACCACGCCGCAGCGAAATCAGCGAAGGTGAATGCACGGTGGAGAGAGAGGCCATCCGCCCCCCATGCCCAGCCCATTGGTAAGTCCGGCCGGTCGGCTTGGGTCAAAACCTTCATGTCAACGGGCGCTAACCCAGGCTCCATGCCAAAATCGCTTTCTGTACGTGCAGGCGGTTCTCGGCTTCGTCGAAGACGATCGAGGCCGGGCCGTCGATGACATCGGCGCTTACCTCCTCGCCGCGATGCGCGGGCAGGCAGTGCATGAACACCGCCCCCGGTGCGGCGTGCGCCATCAGGGCGGTATCAACCTGGTAGGGCGCGAAGGCGGCGGCGCGGGTCGCGGCCTCGGACTCAGAATTAGCCATGCTGAGCCAGGTGTCGGTAACCACGCAGGCAGCGCCGGTTACCGCCGCCGCCGGGTCGGTGGTGAGGGTGATATTAGCACCTTCCGCCCGCGCCCAGGCGACGAGATCTTCGCGGGGCGCGTAACCCGCCGGGCAGGCCAGCCGGAGCGTAAATTTGAACCGGGCGGCGGCCTCGATGAACGAGGCAGCGACGTTGTTGCCGTCCCCCACCCAGGCGATGGTCTGCCCCGCGACGGGCCCGCGATGCTCCTCGAAGGTCATGATGTCCGCCATGATCTGGCAGGGATGCGATAATTCGGTCAACCCGTTGATGATCGGCACACTGGCATGTTTTGCCAGCTCTTGCAGTTTGGCGGCATGATCGGTGCGCAGCATGATCGCATCGACATAGCGTGAGAGCACCTGGGCGGTGTCGGCGATGGTCTCCCCGCGCCCGAGCTGCATGTCGCGCTGCGACAGCACGATGACATCGCCGCCCAGTTCACGCATTGCGACCTCAAACGAGACGCGGGTGCGGGTTGAGGGTTTCTCAAAAAGTAACGCCAGGGTTTTTCCCGCCAGAGGTTTTTTGCCCCCTGGGCAGTGACGCTTAAACGTCGCGGCGGCATCGAGCAGGCTGCGCAAAGCGGGGCCGGAGAAATCCTTCAGGTCGAGGAAATGTTTCGGCCCGCCGCGCGGGAGTTCGAGCACCGCGCTCATTTGGCGGCGACCTGTGCGAGCGAGGGCGTGCAGCGCCGCGCCGCGCGGTCGAGCAAGGCCAACGCCTCATCGCATTCCGCCTGGCCGATGATGAGCGGCGGGACCAGACGCAGAACATTATCGCCCGCCGCGACCGTGAGCAGGCCCTCGGCCATGGCGGCTTG
Source organism: Acidocella sp. (assembly GCA_029077775.1). GTDB lineage: Bacteria > Pseudomonadota > Alphaproteobacteria > Acetobacterales > Acetobacteraceae > Acidocella. The sequence goes on from JAQNCU010000167.1 coordinate 3,971, forward strand.
TTGGGCTTCGGCGTTCGGCACCGCGCATTTCAACCCCAGGATCAACCCCGCGCCGCGCGCCTGTGTAAAAACCGCCGGATGCCGGGCCGTGAGCGCGTTGAGCCCGCGCCAGAGATAACGCGCGGTATCATCCAACTGGTCGAGAAAGCCCGGGGCGAGCACCACGTCCAGCACTGCGTTTCCGGCAGCGGCGGCCAAAGGGTTGCCGCCGAAGGTGGTGCCGTGGCTGCCGGGCACCAAAGCGCGGGCGACGTCTTCCTTTGCCAGGACCGCCCCCATTGGGAAGCCGCCCGCCATGCCCTTGGCGATGGACATCACGTCGGGTTCGATCCCGGCCCATTCATGGGCGAATAATTTGCCGGTGCGGCCCATGCCGCATTGCACCTCGTCGAGCCCCAGCAAAATGCCGAATTCATCGCAGATGGCGCGTAAACCCCGCAGGAATGACAGCGACGCGGGGCGGATGCCGCCCTCGCCCTGGACAGGCTCGATCAATATGCCCGCGGTGGCGGGTGTGATGGCGTCGCGGACCGCTTGCAGATCATTGAACGGAACATGATCGAAGCCATCGACCACGGGCCCGAAACCGGCGAGGTATTTGGCGTTGCCCGTCGCCGCGATCATCGCCAGTGTGCGGCCATGGAAGGCGCCGTCAAAGCAGATCACCCGCGTGCGCTCAGGCTGCCCGGCGTCAGCCATGGTTTTGCGCATGGCTTTTACCAGCCCCTCATTGGCCTCCGCGCCGGAATTACAGAAAAACACCGAATCCGCAAAACTGGCCGCGACATAGCGTTGCGCCAAACGCTCCGCCCCGGGCACGCGGTAAAGGTTGGAGACATGCATAACCCGCTTTGCCTGGTCCGCGATGGCCGCTGTGAGTGCCCTATGACCGTGCCCCAGCGAGGAGGTGGCGATGCCCGCGCCAAAATCCAGAAAGCGCCGCCCCGCGCTGTCAAACAAATAAGCGCCCTCGCCATGCTCGAAAGCGATGTCGATACGGTTATAGTTTGGCATTAGCGCGGCGATCATGAATGTGCTTTCAACAGCGGAAAGCACGGAATATTGCGCAAATGAGCCGAAATAGTCAAATTCCCACCCGTTTCAGGCTGGCCGGCCTGGTGATGGTGTGCGCCATTCCCAGCCTGTGCGAAGCCTACGCGATCGCCTGGGGAGAGGCGCATGGCCATTACGGCAAGGCGCTGCGCGACGGGCTGGATTTTTGGGCGGGTGGGTATTTAACCCTGCACGGTCAGGTTATGACCCTGTTCAACCATGCCACGTATCAGGCGTTTCTGGCCGGTCGGTACGGAACCCTGCCCTATCATTTATGGAGCTACCCCCCGAATTATCTGCTGCTGGCAACCATGTTCGGCTGGCTGCCACCCTGGCCGGCGGTGATTACGTTCGATGCCCTGACGCTGTTGTTGCTGGTGGCGGTGCTGCGGCTGGCCCGGCAATCCTGGTGGTTGATCGCGGCGGTTCTGGCGGCCCCGGCGACGCTGGAGAACGCCATGGAGCACCAGAACGCAGCCTTGCTCACGGCGCTGATCGGTGGTGGCATTTTGCTCCTGCAGACGCGCCCCAGGCTGGCGGGCGCGCTGATCGGCCTTGCCACGATCAAGCCGCAGCTTGGTTTGGCGTTGCCTTTCTACCTTGCCCGGCGCGCGCCGGTGGCGGTGGTATATGCCGTGCTGACGGCATTGGCGCTGGGTGTTGCGTCACTACTCGCCCTCGGTCTGCCAGTCTGGCGCGGATTTTTGCATGTGACCAGCCCGGCGATGACGAATGTGCTGCTGACCGGCCAGCCGCCGGATTTCGCGGGTGGGCTGATCAGCGTCTTCGCGTTGATGCGACCGTTGGGCCTGCATGTCGCGCTCATCATCCAGGCTTTGGTCAGCCTGGCCGCCATGGGCATCGCTTACCGGGTGAAATCCCCGGTGGCGATGCTTATTCTCTGCCCGCTGGCGAGCCCCTATCTCCACGATTATGACTTGCTCGGGGTCAGTCTGGCGGTGGCGTTGCTGGTGCGCGACCGGCTTTCAACGGGGTTTGCGCCCGGTGAGCCCGTGCTTTTTTTTCTGGCCTGGTTTGGCCCAGGGCTGTTGCCCTGGGCGCCGCAATGCGCCCACGCCGCGCCGGTCATCCTTGTGCTGCTATTGGCAAGCGCCTGCCGCCGTGGTGCTGTCGGGTTATGCGACTCCTCACAGGCTCCGCCCGGCTTGCCGGAATTATCGGCTGGCCGGTCGCCCACTCCCGCTCCCCCCGGCTCCACGGCGCGTGGCTGAACCGCTATGGAATCGACGGCGCCTATGTGCCGTTGGCGGTTGCCCCATCTGATTTTGCCCTGGTTATCCGCGCACTGGCGCAGGCGGGGTTTGCCGGCTGTAACGTGACGATCCCGCATAAAGAGGCGGCCTTCGCGATCTGTGACAGGGTGCTGGAGCCCGCCCACCGGGCCGGGGCGGTGAACACGCTGAGTTTTGGCAACGGGATCGAGGGCACGAACACCGATGGCTATGGTTTCATCGCCAATCTGCGCGCGCATGGGGTGAACCCGGCGGCGGGACCGGCGTTGATTCTGGGGGCGGGCGGTGCGGCGCGGGCCATTGCGGCGGCGTCATTAAACCGTTCTCCAAGCGTCCACCAGCTCTGGGCGAGGGCCAGCCGCTCGGTGCTGCCATTTGCGCCCGAAGTAATATATGGTGCCATGTCATTCAGCCACGCGGTTGCGGACCGCAA
>JAQNCU010000168.1 GCA_029077775.1 Acidocella sp.
ATCGTGTCATGCAGCATCAAGGTGACCGGCACGCCATTCTGCTGTGTCCATTGAAAGCGCTGTGGATGCTCAATCTGCAAATGTGAAACGTTGAGATAACAGCGCTTGATGCCGCGCGCCTGTTGCAAAGCGCGCGACAGAACCTTTCTGCCGCGCAGGAAATCACCCAAAGGCGCGCCAAGTAACCGGGCATTGGGTAGGGGCGCTTTGGGGGGACTGAGCCGGAGTGTCGCAGTGGCCTGCAAATTGAGAGGTTGTCGTAGCCATGTGCCGATAGCCACAAATATCGGATCTTCAGTCGCCTTGGGCATTTCACCCCAGTTGCGCCCGATTTGCGCAAGAAATTCACCTTTGCGCTGCGCAGTAAGCTGGCCAGAAACTTTTGGTAAGGTGAAGACGAGATCAAGCACATCCTGGCGTTGCAAATGCTGCGCATAAGCCCATTCGACACGATCAATGCCTGTCGGCGAGGCCCGCCATGAGCGGGCGTAAATCCTTGTAATATCAAGAAAAATTTTCATACTGGCCAACAACAGTATCATGGCATAACATCTGTTGTCGAGGATCAAACATCAAGGACAATGGATCAAGCCGAGTATCAAAAATATTCAGGACGATTGCAATCAAGCTGAATTGGTGATTTAACAAGCTATACCAAGACTTAAAAAATTGTTAGCTGATTTATAATTCCTTGAGGTTTGCGATGCGACGCATATTGTGCGTGGGGATGCCTTTCGGCCTGTTTTTTAAGGATTTTTCGGCAGCGCTGGTCGCGGCCGGTTGCCATGTAAAACGGGTTGTGTTCGATGCCGGGGATTTTGTGTCGACGCCTGCGCAGCACCGCTTGGTCTATCGTGGCAATGAAGCCGGGTGGCCACGTTTCATCGAGACAATTTTACGCCGCTACAAAATTGATGGCGTCATCACCTTCAATGACGCTCATTTTCGTGAGGCCGGTGCACTGGCAGCGGCAGAGCGGCTCGGTATTCATCGTTATGTGATGGAACATGGCTATCTACGGCCTCGTTGGATTACCTTTGAGCGCGATGGCGTGAACGCCGATTCAAAATTGCCGCGCGCCATCGAGTTTTACCGGGATCAAAACATCGCGCCACCGAGCGATGCGCAATTTGATTTCCGACTGCGTGGGGTGGTGGTCAACACAATCGCGCATTTTGCTGTTGCGATCGCAGGGTCACCCTTCCTGCGCTATAATTCGCGCTATTACGGCGACTCGATTCGCCAGCAGGCAAGCGGTTATGTTTTCGAGACCCTTCGTCGTCTGAGCCACACGCGCCACCGGGAAATGTTGGATATTGAGGCCTTGCGAGCGCCTGATGCCAAACCTTTTCTTTGTCTCTTGCAAAAGCCAGGCGACGTTCAGTTGGTCAGACACTCGCGGTTCGACGGTAACGCCGCCTTCATTCGTGAGGTTATGCAATCTTTCGCAGCATCAGCACCAGAAAACGCCCGGTTGATCATCAAGCAGCACCCGCTGGATTATGGAAAGGAGGGTTGCGACAGGCTCGTATTTAAGCTGGCTGAAGAGCTTGGCATCGCAAGCAAGGTCGCTTTCGTCCGAAATATCAGCATTGAAAACATAATGCCGCTTATTGAAGGGGCGATCACCATCAACAGCACCGCTGGTCTGGCGTGCATTATGGCGGGCAAGAGCGTTAAAAGCCTGGGCCGGGCAATTTATAATTTCGAGGGCCTGACCGATCAGAAACCGCTTGATGAATTCTGGCACGGGACGCCACCGCCTTTGGCTTCAGATGTCGCCTGCTTTGTGAATTATCTCAAAGCCACTTCGCAGTTCAATGGTGGTTTTGAGACCGCTGCAGCCCGCATGGTTCTGGTTCCACTTTTGGTCGATGCGATCAAACAGGACACGCTCGCATGGCACCCTGCGGCAAAAGCGGCACCGCTCCAGGAACCACGCGGGCCCATTCAGTCGGTGCATACATCTATAAGGCGTAGATTGGAGACGAGTGGGGGCGGGTAAGAAGAAAAATCGCCCATGCAAGGGCAAAGTTGCTTTAACGGGCGATCACGGATTTTGGGGCTATTTGGGCGTACGCAACAGGTCTGCAATCTCGCCTTGCCCCTGCAAAGTATCTCCCAGGGCATTGGGTGTCAATCAGCGTGCAAAACTTTCCAGATTCCGGGGGTAGACAGCGGCGAATTGTTTCCATTCCGGTCTGTGCAATCATCCGGCTTTTTAGCTGGAGCACCCCGGATGTTTATTATGAATGCGATTGCCGAAATCCGGGCCTCTTGCAACCCTTTTTCGAATTACGGTTTGGTGAAGTGAATGTCGGATATTGGTCCCGAGTAAGGAGCGTAGCCGTGTGTCATTGCTGATTGAAATGGGACCCGTGCTGCATCAGGCGCAATACGCTGATAACATTTGAGAAGCTGCTCTTTCAAAGGGGTCCTAATCGGCACCGTTTGGGACCCCGCTCGAAACGCCGATTTCAATATTGAATCAATCAGCTGCATGCGCGCCCGCCTGGGGTCCCGGCTTCGGTGCCGAAACACATTCCCCGCTCGCGCCCGCAGGTGGCGGATATCCACTGCCCATGATCGCACAGCTTGCAACAACCGGTCACGCCGCGCCATCACCGATGACGCCGCGGCAAAAGTAGCATTGGCCCATAGCTGAAGGCAAAGCCGAGGAATCCGGCAACCCAAAGACAGGCCGAAATGACAAGCAGCGGCAGCATCCAAATTAACGCAAAGGCTGCGGCTATCCGCGTGATCGCGGCGAGCGTCACCAGTGCATAAATCAGCACGGTTGGCCGATCAGCCGAGAGCGCCCGCCCGACATGGCCGCGTGTCGCACGTGTCATCACCGCCAAGATCATCGTGCCAATCGCCCCTGCTGTTAGCGCGTGAATGGCCGCACTCACCGGCACATCAGCCCCAAAAACCGACAGACCGAGCAGTGCCGACCCCAAGACCAGCCATGCATAGCCGATATGAAGCACCAGCAAAAGCGGTTCTGCCGCAGTTGCGAGGCCACGCCAGCGCAACATCCGCCAGAGATTGATTGCCGCACCGATCAGCAGCAAAAGGCCAAACACGCGGAATGCCGGCAGAAACGCCCAGCCCATCAGGCCAACATGGAGAATGCCGAGGGCTATCTTGTCGATCAGACCATGGCTGGCGGGTAATGTCGACCCAGGACGTTTGGCCAGCCAGTTGCGGGTGAAGCTAGGCACGATCCGGCCCGCCATCACCGAGACCAGCATGATGATGGCGGCCAGACCCAACCGCCATCCCAACCCCGGCGGCACGTCGACGCCATTGGCCTCAAGGTGCATGAGCAGATTGGCGATGCCAAGCACGCTCACCGGTGCGACCACTGTCAGATTGCGCCAGTTCTTTCCAGCGATGATTTCGCGGGCGACGACCCCCACCAGGGCAACCGGAAACGACATATCTGCCACTATGGCAAGCCATGCAGGGAAATGCGCGGAGACCAGGCAGGCGATACGTCCCAGCAGCCATAATCCGGCAAGCAGCGCCAAAGGGGTCCCACTCACAGGAAGCCGACCCGTCCAGTTCGGGATGGCGGTCAGCAAGAAGCCGGCAATCGCCGCCATAACAAAGCCGAACAGCATTTCATGAATATGCCAGGTGAGCGGATCAAACCGGCTTGGCACCACCCATCCCGTCAGCAGCATGTAGATCCAGAGCGCCAGCGCTATCGCCGCCCACAGACCCGCCGCCAGAAAAAATGGCCGGAATCCCTGCGTGAACAAGGCTGGCACACTACGCCTGTGCGGGGCGGCAATTCTGGAAGTCATCGTCATGTGTTCCTCACGTTGACCTTATTAGAAAATTGTCCATCCCTGACTGCCGGCGACCGCACCGAAGATGGTGATAAGACTGAGCGTCAGCAAAACCAGGTGTCCCCAATACATCCACGTGAAGGCGTTGCGCGGCGTGGCCGTCGCCCAGCTTTTGAAACGGCGCGCCACGATGAGGGGTTCGCCCACGAACAGCACGAAAGCAAACACCAGCCACAGGCTCACCATCGCGTGCATCCACCAGAAATGTGACGAGGTGAACCTACCCCATAGATCAAGGCGCGCGAGCATGTAGAGGCCGGTTGCGCCGACGACGATGGCGGCGATCCGTGCTTGCCTGGAAAATCGCCGTTCAATGGCATGAAAGGCTTGCAACCAATCGGGGCCAAGGTCGCCACGACGGATCGCCGGCAGCACTATGGTGGTCGACATGGCCACGCCGCCGATCCAGATCACAACGCCAAGCACGTGCAAGGCCCGTGCGAAGATAACATCGTTCATGAATTGGCCTCTCCGTGCTGCGCGCCAAGGGTGGCGCCGCCAAGACGTCTTGTTGCCAGGTTACGATAAAACCCGCTTGTCGCCGCCCATCACGGCTATGTGGCGAACCTCCGTGAGATAGGACCAGATCAGCGAGACCCAGACAATGCCATAGAGCAGCATGAAGCAACTCGAATAGATGCCAGTCAGATCAAGCATGATGCCAAACAGGATGGGCAGCAGGAAACCACCGAGGCCCCCGGCAAGCCCTACGATGCCTGACACCGGACCCATGTTCGTGGGGAAGTCGTCACCAATATATTTGAAAGTCGATGCCATGCCGCAGGCCAGCGCGACGCCCAGTATGAAAAGCAGCGCCGCAAAGCCCCAGGCAGGCAGCCCCATATGCAGTGTCAGCGGCCCGTGGATGGTGTGGATCGTGAAGTCGGTTCGCGGATAGGACAACAGGAACAGGCAGACCCAGGCGACCCACAGCACCCACCATGTGACATTATGTGCACCGAAACGGTCTGAGAGATAGCCGCCAAAGGCACGCAGAACGCCCGCAGGGAGTGCAAAACTCATCGCCATCAGCGCCGCCTGACCCAGGGGGAAATGGTATTCGTTAACAAAATATTGCGGCAGCCAAACGGCAGTTGCCGTGAACCCGCCGAACACGATCGAGTAATACTGGCAATATTTCCAGACACGCGGATCGCGCAGAACCGCCAATTGCTGGCGCAGCGGCATGGTTCTCCCCGAGATTCCCGGATCGGGAGCGGAGAGGAACCAGAACAACGCTGCCGTGATCAGCAGCGCAACGGCATAGGCACGGGGCACGCTTTGCCAGCCATAGGCGGCCACCAAGGGCGGCGCGACGAACATATTGATGGCAGCGCCGGTCGTGCCAGCACCAAAAACGCCCATCGCAAGGCCCTTTTTTTCTTTCGGGAAGAAGCGCGAGGTATAGGGTGTGCCGACCGCGAAAGACGCGCCTACCAGTCCGAGGGCCAAACCCAGCAGCAGGAACTGCCAAAGCGCCGTGGCGTAAGAAGACATCCAGAGTGGCACAGCGCAGAAAACAAGCAGGATAAACATGACGATGCGCCCGCCGAAGCGATCCGTCCAGATGCCGAGCGGTAGCCGGAACAGAGCGCCGGTCAGGACTGGCGTTGCCGTCAGCAAGCCAAATTCCGAGGCGTTGAGTCCGAGTTCCTTGCGGATCGGGATGCCGGTGACCCCGAACATCAGCCAGGCCGCAAAGCATACGGCAAAGGCGAGTGTGCTGACCAGCAGCACTCGCATGGCGTCGCCAGATGGAATGGGGACGGCTTTATCCATGATCAGGTTTCCTGTCTTGAAGGGGTGAAATCGGTTCTAATCCATCGATCAGCGGATCAAGCTGGAAGCGGGCACGCGCTGCGGCGACATCCGCGATCTGGACGTCCTCGCCGTGGATCACCATGCCAAACCGTGCCATGCCTGACAGCGCCCGCGAAAATGTCTCGCGCGTCATTCCAAGATGCGACGCGATGAGGTGTTTTTTGACCGGTAGCCGGATGGTAATATCGGTGTCAGACGATCCGATAAGAGCCACAAGATAGCAGCCCACCCGCTCCTCGCTCGAACGCAGCATGAGGTTTTTCTGCAAGCGCACCTGACGGCGATATTGGGCTGTCAGACAGCGCAGCACCGCACAACACAACTCATGGTCGGATGCGACTGCCGCGCGAAAAACCTCGGCGGGAATAAGTAGCAGTTGGGCTTCTTGATAGACACGCGCGCGCACCAAGTAGGGCTGACCACCAAGGACGGCAGCGGGAACAACCAGATCAACCGGGTGCAACAGCTCAACAAGCGTCTCGGTCCGATCACGCAACCCGAGCAATTCAATGGTGCCGGCAAGGAGGAACTGCGCAAACACGGGGGTATCAGCCTGCTCGAAGATGATGCTTCCTGCAGCCACATTGTGCAACATGGATTGGGCGGCCAGCGCATCCAGGGTCCGGCTTGCGACCTGCCGAAGCCAGACGACACGCGCGAAGGCGTCACGTGCGGCGGATCGCCCTCGCGGTTCGGCCATAGCCGAAATGGGGCTGTCTGTTTGAGGTGCGTCCAAGCAGGCCCCCACCGGATTTCTTGCCATTGCCGCAGCTTTCCTCACGAGGGATTTTGCTATCAAGCTGTTTCAGATCACATGTAATGGCGCAGCAAATCACGCGACGCATTGATTTGGATCAATGCAATCTGGTCCATCGGGATGCACATCTGGTCCTGAACGATGACATCCCGCCCTGACGGGTGAACTTGAACCACAGGCCATCAGCATGAGCCATTTTCTTGACCGTCTGACTTTTTTCAAGC